>CAZVIG010000308.1:0-3331 GCA_964627395.1 uncultured Sedimenticola sp. | reverse complement strand
CCTGTGGGAGCGGCTTCAGCCGCGACGACAAGGCCGGTGCCCCACCGGGGTCGGGGCTGAAGCCCCTCCCACAAAGCCGGTCCACCTTCATTTCTCCGGGGTCCCTGTGCGGGGATGAAAGCCGCTGCCGGGGCGGTTTCCGAGGCACAGGGTGCCGTGGCGGATCGCCGGCGGATCCCCCAGGTCCTCGGCCAGCCAGTCGGCGGTAGCCAGCCCCTGCGCCGGCATCGGCCGGGGGTCCGGCAGGCAGGCGGCGAACTCGGCGAGGGCGCACAGCCCGGCGGCGCTCTCCAGGGCGCTGCTGAGCACCAGGGGATGGTCTTCCTCTGCGCCGGTCCGGGCCAGGGCGAGGGTGGCGCGGGGGCCGCCCAGGCAGCTCGGCTTGAGCACCAGCCAGGCGCCGGGCAGGGCCTCCAGCAGGGCGTCGCGCGGCAGGTCGAGCAGGGACTCGTCCAGCCCCAGCGGGCAGGGCGTGCGTGCCCGCAGCCAGGCGAGGTCTTCCACGGTGGGCGCGCGCAGCGGTTCCTCGATCAGTTCTACCGGCAGATCGGCCAGGCCCTCGAGCAGAGGCGCCACCGCCTCGCGGTCGCGCCAGGCGCGGTTGGCGTCCAGGCGCAGCCGGCAGCCCGGCGGGAGGCGGGGCGCCAGGGCGCGCAGCCGCTGCAGGGTGACGGCCGGATCCTCCCGGCCCACCTTGAACTTCACCACGGAGAAGCCCTGTTCCCCCGCCGCCCGGGCCGCTTCTTCGGCGGTTTCGTCGAGGGCGCCTGCCAGGGCGTTCACCGGCAGGCGGTTGCGCGCCCCGGGGTCGATCCAGGTGCGCAGGGGGCGGCGGGCGAGGCGCGCCTGCAGGTCGAGCAAGGCGGTCTCCACCGCGCAGGCGACTGCCGGCGGGGCCTCGGCGAGCAGCGTGGCGTCCTCCAGCAGCTCGTCCAGGGGGCGGTCGCGCAGGCGTCCCAGGTGCGTCCTCAGCCAGGCCTCGGCCGCGGCATGGGCGGGGCCGCCGTCGGCAGGCAGGGGGGCGCAGTCCCCATAGCCGGTCTGATCCTCGGCCCGCAGGCTGAGCAGCCAGCCGCGGCGTGCGCGCCAGCCGGCATCGGCGCCCGGCCAGGGGGCGCGCAGGGGCAGGTGGTAGGGCAGCAGGCGGACCTGTCGGATGCGCGCCAAGGCGGTCAGGGGCGGCGCGGGAACTTGCCGAAGTCGGGCGCGCGCTTCTCCAGGAAGGCGTCGCGCCCCTCCTGGGCCTCGGCGGTGGTGTAGAACAGGGCGGTGGCGTTGCCCGCCAGTTCCTGGATCCCGGCCAGGCCGTCGGTGTCGGCGTTGAAGGCGGCCTTGAGCACGCGCAGGGCGGTGGGCGAGAGGGCCAGCATCTCGCGGCACCAGGCCACGGTGGTGCGTTCCAGCTCGGCCAGCGGCACCACGGTGTTGACCAGCCCCATGGCCAGCGCCTCCTGGGCGTCGTACTGGCGGCACAGGAACCAGATCTCCTTGGCCTTCTTCAGTCCCACGGTGCGCGCCAGCAGGCCGGCGCCCAGGCCGGCGTCGAAGCTGCCCACGCGCGGCCCGGTCTGGCCGAAGCGCGCATTGTCGGCGGCGATGCTCAGGTCGCATACCAGATGCAGCACATGGCCGCCGCCGATGGCATAGCCGGCGATCATCGCCACCACCGGCTTGGGCAGGGTGCGGATCTGGCGCTGCAGCTCCAGCACGTTGAGGTGTTGCACGCCCTGGGCGTCGCGGTAGCCGTCCTCGCCGCGCACCTTCTGGTCGCCGCCGGCGCAGAAGGCCAGCTCGCCGGCGCCGGTGAGGACGATCACCCCCACTTCCGGGTCGTGATGGGCGCGGTGAAAGGCGTCCATCAGCTCCTCCACCGTCTCCGGGCGAAAGGCGTTGCGCACCTCGGGGCGGTTGATGGTGATGCGCGCGATCCCCTCCAGGCGGTGGTAGAGGATGTCCCGGTACTCGAGCCCGGGCGGCGCCTGCCAGTCGAATTCGCTGTTCATGTCGGGGTTCCTTGGGCGATCTCGGGGTCTTCGGCAACGGCCTGCCAGTATGCCATCGTCCCGCGGCGGCCCGCCTCCGGGTCCACCACCAGCTCCAGCAGGCGTGCGGTGTCGGGGGGCAGGGCCAGGGCCTCGCGCAGCTCGGCCTGGTCGGTGACCCGCCGATGGGTCAGCCCGAAGGCGGCCGCGGCGTGATTCATCGCCAGCGCCGGGGGGGTGTGCCAGCAGCGCTCCAGCTCCGGCAGCCGGCGTTGCGGCAGGTAGTCGAAGATGCGCCCGCCGCCGTTGTTCACCACCACCAGGGTGGCGGGTTTCTCGCGCAGCAGGGCCAGGCCGTTGAGGTCGTGCAGCAGGGCCAGATCGCCGATCAGGCCGAAGGCGGGCGGTGCCGCGGCGGCGATCCCGGCGAGGGTGGCGAGCTGGCCGTCGATGCCGCTCACGCCGCGGTTGCCGAAGGGGCGCAGGGGCTGTGGCAGGCGGCCGGACCAGGTATCGACCTGGCGCACCGGCAGGGAGTTGCCCAACAGCAGGGCGGCGCCCGCCGGCAGGGCGCGCAGCAGGGTCGCCACCAGGGCGCCCTCGAAGGTCGGCCGCTCCAGCCAGGGGGCGGCGAGGTCTGCGGCGCGCGCCTCGGCGCGCAGCCAGGCGTCGATGTTGGGGCCGGGGGGATGGTCCTCCGGGCCGGCCAGGGCGGCGCAGAACAGCTCGGGATCGGCGGCGAGCACCAGTTCGGCATCCTGGTTCGGATCGCGCCAGCGGTGGTGCGGGTCCAGCAGCACCGCCGGCACCCCGGCCAGCCATTCCTGCAGGCGCCGCGACACCGGTGCGCGTCCGAGGCGCAGTACCCAGTCGGGGCGCAGGCGCCGCGCCAGGCCGGGGTTGTGCAGCAGGGCGTCGTAGCGGGTCACCAGGGGCAGGGCATCGGGGCTGCCGAAGCGCAGTCCCGAGAGCGGGTCGGCGAGCACCGGGGCGTCCAGGTGCCTCGCCAAACGGGCCAGACCGGTCGGATCGGGCGCGCGGTCGTCGGGTCCGACCAGGATCAGGCCGCGCCCGGCTTGGAGACGCGCTCCAGCCGCCGCCAGGGCCTTGGCGTTCGGCGGGCAGGGGGCGGGAGCGATGACGGGCGCGGTGGTTTCCGGCGGCTCGGGGCGGCAGTCGGGCGGCGGCACCAGGGGCTCGGCGAAGGGTAGGTTCAGGTGCACCGGCCCGGGTGCCGGCCAGCGCGCGGTGGCGGCGGCGCGGCGTCCCAGGGCGCGCAGGGTCTTCAGACCCTCGGGCTTCGGCAGGCCGGGGTCGAAGCGGGCGCGCAGATGGCCCTCGAACAGGGT
>CAZVIG010000307.1:0-3347 GCA_964627395.1 uncultured Sedimenticola sp. | reverse complement strand
TGATTTCCTTTCTCGTGTGGTCGCTGCAGGGCTGCGTGGCGACCGCCCCTCCCAAACCGTCCAGTTCCGAGCGTTTCGTGACCGAGGGTGCCGGCTTTCTGGTGGAAGGGTCCTCTGTAAGGTACGGGATGATCTACCGGCTCACCAAGCCCTATCCGGATTCCCTGTATGTGGTCGTCGAGTTCGAAAACCCGAAGCCGGGCGGGCGGCCTCTGAGAACCGAAACCCTCCTGAAGGCGGGCGAGACGATGCTGAAGGTCCAGTCGCCGCCGCTGCCGGGAATAGAAAACGACAGGGTCTATGCCACGACATTGACCGCCTACAGGGACCACAATCATCGTCAGCTGGTGGCGCGGCATGAGCAGCCGGTGATGTTCCGAATGCCGGAAAAGCTCCTGCCTCAGCTGCGCCAGAGAGGCGTGGTGCTGTTCTGAACGAAAAAGAACGGGCGGATCATCGACCGTGACGTTGCAGGCGGCCACCGGGGAGGGGTCGTCGATGCGCCGAAAAGCAGGAACCCGGCGCATCGGCCGGGTTCCCATGGGACGGTGAGCGGAATCGAGCGGTGCTAGATAGCGCGACGCCGCGCGACCCCGAACAGCCCTGCGAATGCTCCCCCGAACAGCCAGGCGGCGGCGGGAAGAGGCACTGTGCTGACACTTTGATTCTGGAAGGTGGTGATCCCGCTTGGGCCCTCCAGTAGGCCGAACGCCATGGAGGAGAGGGGGCCATCGATAAAATAGAAAAAGTTGGATGAGGTCTCACCCGGGCCGAGAGCGCCATCGGCCGACGTGTACCAGTTGATGCTGGTATCGCCAGGGTCGACGTTGTCAGCGAAATCGCCGAATGCCTGTTGGAATGTCACCGGGAAATCCAGTTCATAATAAGCAACTGCACTCGACCAATTATCTGCGTTGAGGTTGGAGGCATTGTAACACCAGCTAGCTTGGCATCCGAAAGTGGAAAGCATGTCTCCAACTCGCGCCATGCTCAGGCTATTTTGATTCGACACTCCGAAGGCCACCAGATAGGAATCCAACGTATTGTTGGTGACCGTATAGGTCCCACCACCGGGAACAGGGGCCTCGGTGATAGTGATGGGGGGAAAATATACATCTATAGCGACTGCGAAAGAGGTGGCCGGCAGGGCCAGCAGCCCCAACGCCGCGCCAATGAAGGTACAAGTTTGCTTTTTCATATCGTAGGTCCTTGATTCGATTTGGATCGACTTCCCTGAGACGGAGAAAGCGCTTCGACGAGCCCTGCTTCTCCTCCCCCGTGCGGCTTATAGCATGTTCCTCGCGCGCGCTACAAATTCGACCTCCGGCGGCGAATGCTGGCGTTGTTGCCTATGCCCGACAGATTTCACACTGTTGCGGCAGGTCGTCCTCCTGCTCCTGGGGCGTGAGCACGGCGCCGCGCAGCGGGTTGGGGCGGTACACGGTGCAGCCCTTGAGTTCGAGGCGGTCGGCCTCGCGATACAAGGCGGCGAACGCCTCGAAGGGGGTGTCCTGGGGCGCATTGATGGTCTTGGAGATGGACTGGTCCACGTGCTGTTGCAGGGCCGCCTGCATGCGCAGGTGGTCCTGCGGGGCGATGTCGGTGGCTGCGACGAAGGCCGGCGGCAGCCCCTCGTGGCCGGCGGTGTGCCAGGCCTGGACGCTGGCGTCCTCCAGCTCGAAGCGACGCACGCGGTCGGCGTCCAGGCGCACCGCGCGTTCCATGCGTGCGCTGAACACCGGTTCCAGGCCGCTGGAGACGTTGCCGGCGAGCAGGCTGATGCTGCCGGCCGGGGCGATCGCCAGCAAATGGCTGTTGCGCAGGCCGTGGCGGGCGATGGCGTTGCGCAGCGCCTCCGGCAGGCGGCGTATGAAGGGGCGCTCCAGCAGGTGGCCTGCGTCGCAGGCGGGGAAGGGCCCCTTCTCGCGCGCCAGCTCCACCGAGGCGCGGTAGGCGGCATCGCGGAGGGTGGCCATGATGCGCGCGGCCAGCTCGCGGCCGTCGGCGCTGTCGTAGCGCAGCCCCAGCAGGATCAGGGTGGACGCCAGCCCGGTGATGCCCAGCCCTACGCGGCGCGAGCGGTGTGCCTCGGTCTCCTGCTGCGGCAGCGGATAGCGCGAGACATCGATGACGTTGTCCAGCAGGCGCACCGCCAGGGCCGCGCTCTCGGCGAGACGCTCGAAGTCCAGCCCCGCCTGGGGCGTGAAGGGGTGACGCACGAAGCGGGTGAGATCCAGCGAGCCGAGGTCGCAGGCGCCATAGGGGGGCAGCGGCACCTCGCCGCAGGGATTGGTGGCGCTGATCTGCTCGCGCCAGCCCAGGTTGTCCAGGCGGTTGATCCGGTCGATGAACAGCACCCCGGGCTCCGCGGTCTCCCAGGCGGAGCGCATCAGGCGCTCCCACAGCGCGCGTGCGCGAACGGTGCGCAGCACCCGGCAGGGGCGGGGCGTGAGATCGCCGCTCCAGGTGCGCTGCAGCAGGGGGCCCTCGACGCCGGTGATGGCGTCGGCGGGGAACGCCAGCGGCCATTCCGCATCCTCGTCCACCGCCTGCAGAAACTCCTCGCTCACCAGCACCGAGAGATTGAAGCAGCTCAGGGCGCCGGCCTCCCGCTTGGCGTCGATGAAGGTCTCGATGTCGGGATGATCGCAGCGCAGGCAGGCCATCATGGCGCCGCGGCGCGCCCCCTGGGAGAGCACGGTGCCGCACATGGCGTCCCAGATCTTCATGAAGGAGACCGGCCCGGTGGCGATGCCCGCGGCGCTGCGGGTCCGGGTGCCCGCCGGGCGCAGGGTGGAGAAGTCGTAGCCCACGCCACCGCCCTGTTGCATGGTGAGCGCCCCTTCCTTCAGCGCCTGAAAGATGCCGTCCATGGAGTCCTCGATCAGCCCCATGACGAAGCAGTTGAACAGGGTGACATGGCGTGCGGTGCCGGCGCCGGCGAGGATGCGCCCGCCGGGCAGAAAGCGGCCGTCCTGCAGCAGGGTGTCGAAGCGTTCGGTCCAGGTCTCGCAGTCGCGGCCCTCCACCGCGGCCAGGGCACGTGCCACCCTGCGGCGGCTGTCCGCCAGGCTGTTCTCCCCGGGCTGACGATACTTGGCCTCCCAGACGGCCTTCGCCAGTGCATCCATGGCCCTGCTCCAGAATCACCTGCGCCAAGCGTAGCGCATCGATGCGGGCGGATCAGCCCGCCTCCAGCCGGTCCAGCAGCAAGTACCAGAGGCGGCCGATCCGCTCGTGCAGGGCGAAGTAGCTCTGGTTGAGGGCCCAGGCCGCGGGCAGGAAGTCGTACAGCTCGTACTCGGGTTCGTCGTGGTGGTCGAAAGCGGTGGGGGCGGGGATCGCCT
>CAZVIG010000306.1:0-3348 GCA_964627395.1 uncultured Sedimenticola sp. | reverse complement strand
GGCATCAGCTCGGTCTCGCTCACCCCGGCGGCGAGCCGCTGCTGGAGGCGCCGGGCGCTGGCGGGGGAGGCGACCGCGAGGGTGCCCAGGCGCGCCCCGGCGCGGTCCGCCATCAGGTCCACGAAGCTGAACCCGGAGCCGCCGTCCGCATCGCTGATCTCCTTGTACTCGCCGGCGAGCTGCGCCACGTCGGCGCTGCCGTGCGCGGCCAGCATCGCGGAGATGAGAAAGTGACGCGCCAGGTCGATACGCCCGTGCAGACGGGCGCGGAAGCGTGGCAGCCCGGTGCCTCGGGGCAGGCCCAGCAGACGCGCCCCGCGCCCCGGGTCGGCCCAGGCGCCGAGCAGCGCCAGGAGGCGGCGGTTCTCCTCCACCGGGTCGCCCTGGCGCCCGCGCTGGGCGGCGAGGGCGAACAGCGGCTGCAGCAGGCGCGCCAGGTCGGGCTGCGGGCCCCGTTCGGCGAGCTGGCGGCGCAATCGCTCGAGGTAGGCCGCCTGGTCGGCGTCTGCGCCCTGCAGCGCGGCGCGGGTGCGCTCGGCCAGCTCGGGCGTCCAGCGGTAGCTCAGCAGCAGGCGGCCGTCCTGCAGCCGGATGTCGTCGATCAGGGTCTGCGCCAGGCGGTAGCGGGGGCTGGCATAGAGGCCGGCCAGCAGGCGTCCCAGCAGCCAGCGGGCCAGCGGCTGGGGCACCCTCAGCTCGCCCACCTGCAGGTGCAGCAGGTTGGGACGGCGGTCCTGGTCGCGCAGCTCGAGCTGCAGGTTGAGCCAGGGGCGGGGCAGCGGCAGGGGCAGGCGCAGCGAGGCCTGCGCCCGCAGGGTGTCGCCGGCGATCCGGGTCCGCACCGCGCCCTCGAAGCGTTGCCGCAGCAGCAGATTGGCGGCGATCTCCAGGTCGCGTGCGTCCAGGGTCACGGCATGGCGGCCCTCGGCGTCGCTCTGCCGGTGCTGCGCCAGCAGGCGCCGCGCGCGCTGCAGGTCGGCGGCCTTGGGCGGGGCGCCGGGCGCCACCAGGGGGCGCGGCGAGAGTCCGGCCCAGACGAGCAGCGCCAGGCCGAGCAGGGCGGCCAGGGACAGCCAGAGCAGCGATCGGAAGAAAAGGCGCATGGGGTGAGGGAGCCTAAACGCCGCCCGGCGGGCTGTCCACAACGGCACCGCGGACAGCGGAACCGGGTCGCGTTACACTGCGCCCCCATGCAATATCCCGCCTTCGATCCCGTGATCCTGCACCTCGGGCCGGTCGCCGTGCGCTGGTACGGGCTGATGTATCTGCTCGGCTTCGCGGGCGCCTGGCTGCTCGGGCGGGTGCTGGCGCGCCGTCCCGGCAGCCCGGTGGACGAACGGGGCCTGGAGGACCTGATCTTCTACGGCGCCGTGGGGGTGATCCTGGGCGGGCGCATCGGCTACATCCTGTTCTACGATTTCGACCGTTGGCTGGCCGACCCGCTGGTGCTGGTGCGGGTCTGGGAAGGGGGCATGTCCTTCCACGGCGGCCTGCTGGGGGTGCTGGTGGCGATGGCGCTGTTCGCGCGGCGGCGCGGGCTGCGCTTTCTGCAGGTGACCGACTTCGTGGCGCCGCTGGTGCCGGTGGGCCTGTTCTTCGGGCGCATCGGCAACTTCATCAACGGCGAGCTGTGGGGCGCGCCCACCGATCTGCCCTGGGGCATGCGGGTGCCCTGCGCCGGGCACGCCGATCTGTGCCTGAACAAGCTGGGCCTGCCGCCGGGCACCCCGGAGACGCCGCCGCTGCATCCCAACCAGCTGTACGAGGCGGGGCTGGAGGGGCTGGTGCTGTTCGCCATCCTGTGGTGGTATGCGCGCCGGCCACGCCGCCGCGGGGCGGTGTCGGGACTGTTCCTGCTGGGCTACGGGCTGTTCCGCTTCGCCATCGAGTTCGTGCGCATGCCCGACACCCAGCTCGGCTACCTCGCCTTCGGCTGGCTCACCATGGGGCAGCTCCTGTCGCTGCCCATGATCCTGTTCGGAGGCTATCTGTTGCTGCGACCCGGCGGAAAGACGGCATGAAACAGTATCTCGACCTGCTGCGCCATGTGCGCGATCACGGGACCTTCAAGGGCGACCGCACCGGCACCGGCACCTGGTCGGTGTTCGGCTACCAGATGCGCTTCGACCTGGCCGAGGGCTTCCCCCTGGTGACCACCAAGCGGATTCACTTCAAGTCGGTGGTCTACGAGCTGCTGTGGTTCCTGCGCGGGGATACCAATACCCGTTATCTGAAGGAGCACGGGGTGAGCATCTGGGACGAGTGGGCGGACGAGCACGGCGACCTGGGGCCGGTGTACGGCTACCAGTGGCGGAGCTGGCCCACGCCGGACGGACGGCACATCGACCAGATCGCCCAGGTGCTGGAGCAGATCCGCCACAACCCCGACTCGCGGCGCATCATCGTCTCCGCCTGGAACCCCGCCGACCTGCCGGACGAGTCCATCCCGCCCCAGGCCAATGTGGCCGAGGGCAGGATGGCACTGGCGCCCTGCCATGCCTTCTTCCAGTTCTACGTCAACGACGGACGGCTCTCCTGCCAGTTGTACCAGCGCAGCGCCGACATCTTCCTGGGGGTGCCGTTCAACATCGCCAGCTATGCCCTGCTCACCCAGATGATCGCCCAGGTCACCGGGCTGCAGCCGGGCGAGTTCATCCACACCCTGGGCGACGCTCACATCTATTCCAACCACCGCGAGCAGATCGAGCTGCAGCTCTCGCGCGAGCCCTATCCGCTGCCGCGGCTGCGCCTCGATCCCGCGGTGGACGACCTGTTCGCCTTCGACTATTCCCACATCGAGCTGCTCGACTACCGGCATCACCCGCACATCAAGGGACAGGTGGCGGTCTGAGACGGTTTTTTGACCTGAATCAAAAAATGGTTGCTTATTGGTCTATTAAAAGGTTCTAATGGACTAATATTCAACGTGCCATCAATGCACAACAAAAGGAGCAGGACCATGAGCAGCGAAAAGATGATGCAGGCCGAGGAAGGGCTGGTGGCGGCCGAATGGGATGAACTCACCGAGCTGGTGGAAGAATGCCCGAAGGAGGCCGAGATCATCATGGAGATGCTGATCGACGCCGACGAGGACGAACTGGAGGCCGACGCCGCCTGAACGCGCACGAGCGCCCGCTTCGGCAGGAACGCCGGGGCGGGCGGTGAAACCCTTATTCCCTTCCGCGGCGGGCGAGGAAGAATAGAGCGGGCACCTTCGGTGCCTTTTTCCGTTTCTGGGAGCGGCCTCAGCCGCGACCCGAAGGTCGGCGTCGCACCGATGTCGGGGCTGAAGCCCCTCCCACAGGCCGATGCGGCAGCAGATCTTTGTGGGAGCGGCTTCAGCCGCGA
>CAZVIG010000305.1:0-3356 GCA_964627395.1 uncultured Sedimenticola sp. | reverse complement strand
AGATCCCCTACAACTACACCTCCTTCTCCGACCGCGAGATCGTCATCCGCTATCTGGGCGAGGACAACTGGCGGCTGATCGAGAAGCTGCGCGGCAGCCGCCGCACCGGGCGTTCGGCGCGGATGCTGTTCGAGGTGCTGGGCGACCTATGGGTGGTGGAGCGCAACCCCTACCTGCAGGACGACCTGATCGAGAACGTGGAGCGGCGCAACGCCCTGATCGAGGCGCTCAATCACCGCCTGCGCCAGTTCGAGGCGCGGCTCAACGACAACGCCGACGCGCGCCGCCTGCTGGACGCCGCCCAGGAGGCGGTGGACCGTTTCAGCAACTGCTTCGGCGAGCGCGCCCAGTTGCGCCAACGGGTACGCCGCGCCCTGGCCAGGGTGACGCGCCGCGACAACATCGACTTCAGCGGCCTGGCGCGGGTCTCGCACGCCACCGACGCCACCGACTGGCGGGTGGAGATGCCCTTCGTGGTGATCTCCCCCGACCGCGAGGAGGAGGTCGCGCCCATCGTGCGCACCTGTATCGCGTGCGGCCTGAGCCTGATCCCGCGCGGCGGCGGCACCGGCTACACCGGCTCGGCGGTGCCCCTGGACGCCCACTGCGCGGTGATCAACACCGAGAAGCTGGAAGACCTCTCCGACGTGGAATACATGGAGCTGCCCGGCGTGGAGGGGCGCATCCCCACGGTGCGCGCCGGCGCCGGGGTGGTGACCCGCCGCGTCTCCGAGCTGGCCGAGCGCCACGGCCTGGCCTTCGCGGTGGACCCCACCTCGCAGGACGCCTCAACTATCGGCGGCAACATCGCCATGAACGCCGGCGGCAAGAAGGCGGTGCTCTGGGGCACCACCCTGGACAACCTCGCGAGCTGGCGCATGGTCACCCCGCAGGGCGACTGGCTGGAGGTGACCCGCCTGGACCACAACCTGGGCAAGATCCACGAACAGGAGCGGGTCCGCTTCTCGCTGCAGCGCTACCACGAGGACGGCCGGACGCCGCGCGGCGAGCCGGAGATCCTGGAGATGCCCGGCAGCGCCTTCCGCAAGGCGGGGCTGGGCAAGGACGTCACCGACAAGTTCCTCTCCGGTCTGCCCGGGGTGCAGAAGGAGGGCTGCGACGGCCTGATCACCTCGGCGCGTTTCGTGCTGCACCGCATGCCCAGCCATGTGCGTACTGTCTGCCTGGAGTTCTTCGGCAGCGACCTCGCCGAGGCGGTGCCGGCGATCGTCGAGATCACCGAGTTCGTGCAGCGCACCGAGGGGGTGCAGATCGCAGGCCTGGAACACCTGGACGAACGCTATGTGAAGGCTGTGGACTACAGCACCAAGGCGGCGCGCCGCGAGACGCCCAAGATGGTGTTGATCGCCGATCTGGTATCCGACGACGAGAACGCCGTGGGGCGGGCCGCCAGCGAGGTGGTGCGCCTGGCCAATGCGCGCGATGCCGAGGGCTTCATCGCGGTCGCCCCCGAGGCGCGCCGCCGCTTCTGGGCCGACCGCGCGCGCACCGCCGCCATCTCCGCCCACACCAACGCCTTCAAGATCAACGAGGACGTGGTGATCCCCCTGGAACGCCTCGCCGAGTACAGCCGCGGGGTGGAGATCATCAACATCGAGGAGTCCATCGCCAACAAGCTGGAGAGCATCCTCGCCTTCCGCCGCATCCTGTGCGAGGAACGCCCCGCCGAGGACGAGGAAGGCGGCATCATCGGCGGCAAGTTCGACCTCGCCATGGCGCTGCTGGACCAGGTGGAGCACCGCTGGCAGACCCTGCTCGAGCACTTCGACGCCGACCCGGCGGACATCGACGTCCTCAGCGAAGAGGAACGCGAGAAGATCCGCCCCGGGGACCGGGTGATCGACCTGCTGCTGCGGCGCGACGTGCGCGTCTCCTACCGGCGCGAGCTGAAGGCGCCCCTGCGCGACATCTTCCAGGGCAGCGAATGCGAACCGCTGCGCGAGCGCCTGCGCGCCGCGCATGCCGAGAACAGGCACCAGCGCCTGTTCGTGGCCCTGCACATGCACGCCGGCGACGGCAATGTGCACACCAACATCCCGGTGCACTCCGACAACTACCGCATGCTGCACCGCGCCGAGCGCATCGTGGACCGGGTTATGGAACTGGCGCGCTCGCTCGACGGGGTCATCTCCGGCGAACACGGCATCGGCCTGACCAAGATCCAGTACCTGGAGCCGGAAAAGCTCGCCGCCTTCGTCGAATACAAGCGCAAGGTCGATCCGGAACAGCACTTCAACCGCGGCAAGCTGATGCCCGAATCCGGCCTGGAGGGCGCCTACACCCCCTCGCTGCGCCTGGTGCAGCAGGAGGCCCTGATCTTGGAGCAGAGCGAGCTGGGCGCGCTCAACGACGAGATCAAGCACTGCCTGCGCTGCGGCAAGTGCAAGCCCAAGTGCATGACCCATGTGCCGCGCGCCAACCTGCTCTATTCGCCGCGCAACAAGATCCTCGGCACCGGCCTGGTGATCGAGGCCTTCCTGTACGAGGAGCAGACCCGGCGCGGCATCTCCCTGCGCCACTTCGACGAGCTGAACGACATCGGCGACCACTGCACCGTGTGCCACAAGTGCCAGCCGCCCTGCCCGGTGGACATCGACTTCGGCGATGTGACGGTGCACATGCGCAAGATCCTGCAGCAGGCCGGCAAGAAGCGCTTCAACCCCGGCACCTGGGCGGCGATGCAGTTCCTCAACGCCACCAACCCCACCACCATCAAGACGCTGCGCAAGGGCATGCTGGAATGGGGCTTCAAGGGCATCGACCTGGCCCACGGCCTGGCGCGCCGCGCCGGCCTGCTGCGCCGCAACGAGCGCCTGCCCGCGGCCACCACCGGCCGCCCCAAGCTCGCCACCACCATGGTCGAGCTGGTGCGCCATCCGGTGCGGGTGGAGCTGCCGCGCCGCTCCTACCGCAGCGAGCTGGGCATCGAGGATCCGCGCTACGTGCCGGTGATCCGCGACCCGGCGCGCGCCGCCGAAGAAGGCGAGGCGGTGTTCTACTTCCCCGGCTGCGGCTCCGAGCGGCTGTTCTCCGACGTCGGCCTCGCCACCCTGGCGATGCTCTGGGAGACCGGCGCCCAAACGGTGCTGCCGCCGGGCTACCTGTGCTGCGGCTATCCACAGCTCGCCGCCGGCCTGCACGACAAGGGGCAACAGATCACCACCGACAACCGGGTGCTGTTCCACCGCGTGGCCAACACCCTCAACTACATGGACATCCGCACCGTGCTGGTCTCCTGCGGCACCTGCATCGACCAGCTCCTGAAATACGAGTTCGAGAAGATCTTCCCCGGCTGCCGGCTGCTGGACATCCACGAATACCTGATGGAGAAGGGC
>CAZVIG010000304.1:0-3382 GCA_964627395.1 uncultured Sedimenticola sp. | reverse complement strand
CAAATACATCCCTGTACGCTCGACAGCCGGGGCCGCTCCGGGCCTCCTGCCCTCTAGCGGCATTAGTACATCCATGTACGTCATCCCTGCGGCTGACGATCCGTAAACGCCGTCCCGGCGAGAGTCTGATGTCTGTGAGCTGCAGTAGAATTCGGCACAGGTATTTAGCGGCCAGCTGCTGGCAATCAGCTTTCCTCGTCACTCGATACTGGCCCCTCGCTACGCGTTCAGGTACCTTAGCAGCATGAGCAGCAACAACATCGGCTTCATCGGCGGCGGCAACATGGCCCGCAGCCTCATCGGCGGCCTGATCAACAGCGGCCAGCCCGCGGCGGCGATCCACGTCGCGGATCCCGTGGCCCCGGCACTGGCGGGCCTCGCCGAGGACTTCGGCATCAGCCCCGCCGAGAACAACCAGGCGGTGCTCGATACCTGCGACACCGTGGTGCTGGCGGTCAAACCGCAGGTACTGAAGACCGTGTGCCTGGAGCTGGACATCTCCCGGCGTCCCCATGTGCTCTTCATCAGCATCGCCGCCGGCGTGCGCACCGCGTCCATCCAGAAGTGGCTCGGCGAGGACTGCGCGGTGGTGCGCGCCATGCCCAATACCCCGGCGCTGGTACAAAGCGGCGCCTCGGCGCTGTATGCCACTCCGGCGGTGAGCGAGGCGCAGCACGATGCCGCCGAGTCCATTCTGCGCGCCGTGGGCGTGGCCCTGTGGGTGGAAGTGGAAGACGAGCTGGACGCGGTCACCGCCCTGTCGGGCAGCGGCCCGGCCTACTTCTTTCTTGTCATGGAGGCGATGGAGGAGGCCGGCCGCGCGCTGGGCCTCGATGCGGATACCGCGCGCCTGCTGACGCTGGAGACCGCCTTCGGCGCCGCCAAGCTGGCGCTGGAGCTGGGCGAACCCGCCGCCGATCTGCGCCGCAAGGTGACCTCGCCGGGGGGCACCACCGAGGCCGCGCTGGCGGTACTGGAGGAAGGCGGGCTGCGCGAGCTCTTCGGGCAGGCCATCGCCGCGGCCCACCGCCGCGCCGGGGAACTGGCGGACGAACTGGGCGAGTAGATCTCGGGAGATCCTGCGCATGAGCTATCTTGCCAATGCCGGCGTTTTTCTCGTCGATACCCTGTTTTCGCTCTACATCATGGCGGTGATGCTGCGCTTCATCCTCGCCCTGGTGCGGGCGGACTTCTACAACCCCATTTCCCAGTTCCTGGTGAAGATCACCAACCCGCTGCTCATTCCCCTGCGCCGCGTGATCCCCGGCCTGGCCGGCATCGACCTGGCGGCCATCGTACTCATGTTGCTGTTGCAGTTCCTTTCGCTGGTGCTGGTCAGCCTCATCGCCTACCGGGTCCTGCCCGGCGTCGCCGGCCTCCTGGTGGTGGCCGCCGGCACCCTCATCGATACCGCCGCCACCCTGTACCTGGTGCTGCTGTTCATCCAGTTCATCCTCTCCTGGGTCCAGCCCCATGGCCCCAACCCGGTCCTCTACCTCATCCACCAGGTCAACGAGCCCCTGCTGCGCCCGGTGCGCCGCGCCCTGCCGCCCATGGGCGGGCTGGACTTCTCCATCATGATCGTCGGTATCGGGCTCATCCTGGTGAAGATGCTGGTGGCCGCGCCCATCCTCGATCTCGGCGCGAGCCTGCTCCAGGCACGCTGATGTCCCAGGCCGCCTGCTACCAGTGGCGGGACGACACCCTGCTCCTCCAGGTCCAGCTGCAACCGCGCGCCAGCCGCGACGATACCGACGATCTCGTCGCGGCCCCGGACGGGGACGCCCTCAAGGTGCGCATCACCGCGCCACCGCTGGAGGGCCGGGCCAATGCCCACCTGCTGCGCTTCCTGGCTAAGGAATTTGCCCTGCCGGCCAGTCGCGTGCGCCTGCTGTCCGGCCAGCGCGGACGCCGCAAGCGCCTGGCGCTCACCGCCCCTGGCCGCCTGCCGGCGGGCATCGCGCCCCCCACCTGAACCCCCGGGACGCCGGCGGGGCCGGGAAGGGGGCGCAGTTCGCATTTTTCGGCCCAAAGCGCGGCCCAGGTCTAAAAAAAACCGCCCCTGTGCCGCTACAATGTCAGACCGGCGTCCTGTCGGGAGGCCTGCCATTCCCGCCCCCACGCCACCGCGTCGCCGTCGCGATGTACTATTCGAAGAATAAAAGCTATATTTATTAGCAAGTTAAGATTTCCCGAGGGATCTACATGGCCAAAGACCGCTTTACAGACCAGATGCAGGCGTACGGCCGCTGGAAGCACGAGCTGATGGAATCGGTGATGAAGTTCCAGAACTGGCTCGACGAGAATGGCATGAGCAGCCCGGAAATCGAATTGCGCATGTTCGAGATGCTCGACGCGCTGAAATCCGACCACCTCACCATCGCCTTCGTGGCGGAGTTCGCCCGCGGCAAGACCGAGCTCATCAACGCCATTTTCTTCTCCGAATACGACCGCCGCCTGCTGCCCTCGGAGGCCGGGCGCACCACCATGTGCCCCACCGAGCTGTTCTACGACCTGGAGACGGAGACCAATTACATCCGCCTGCTGCCCATCGAGACGCGGCTGGAGGAAATGAGCATCCAGGAGTACAAGAAGCAGCCCATCCACTGGACCTCCATCGAGCTGGATACCTCTTCCTCGGAGAAGATGGCCGATGCCTTCCGCGAGGTGGTCAAGACCAAGCTGGTGGATGCCGAGGTCGCCGAAAAGCTGGGCCTGCTGGAGCCGGGCACCGATGTCGCCAGCGCCGGCAAGGTGGAGGTACCCATGTGGCGTCATGCCATGATCAGTTTCCCCCACCCGCTGCTGAAAGAGGGCCTGACCATCCTCGACACCCCGGGGCTCAATGCGCTGGGCTCCGAGCCGGAACTGACCCTGAACATGCTCCCCAATGCCCAGGCGGTGGTCTTCGTGCTGGCCGCCGATACCGGCGTCACCAAGTCGGACCTGGAGATGTGGCAGCACCACGTGCAGCCGCTTGGCGGCGATGCCCGCCACGGGCGCATCATCGCGCTCAACAAGGTGGACACCCTGTGGGACGAACTCAAGGACAACAAGACCGTGGACGGCATCATCAAGGCGCAGGCCAATACCGCCGCCAGGATGCTGGAGATCGATCCCGCCAACGTCTTTCCGGTGTCGGCGCAGAAGGGCCTGCTGGCCAAGATCCGCCACGACCAGGAACTGCTGGAGCGCAGCAACATCCTCTCGCTGGAGCTGATCCTCTCGCAGGACATCCTGCCGCAGAAGCAGCACATCGTGCGCGACAACATCGTCGCCGAGATCGGTACCATCGCGCAGCAGGCGCGTGACCTGCTGGCCTCGCGGCTGGCCGATGCCAACAAGCAGCTCAAGGAACTGAAGAATCTCTCGGGCAAGAACG
>CAZVIG010000303.1:0-3383 GCA_964627395.1 uncultured Sedimenticola sp. | reverse complement strand
ATGCTGACGCTGGTGAAGTATTCACGGCCGTCCAGGTCGAAGGGACGGCGGAAGGCGGCGCGGATGCGCATCGCCAAAACCTCGGCGTCCTGCGGCCCGCGCAGGTCGTTGACCAGCACCACGAACTCGTCGCCGCCCACCCGCCCCAGGCTGTCGCCGTCGCGCAGCACCTCGCGCAACCGCCCGGCGACCGCCTCCAGCAGGCGATCCCCCGCCGGATGCCCGTAGTGATCGTTGACCTGCTTGAAGTTGTCCAGGTCCAGATACATCACCGCCACCTGGCCGCGGCGCCGTCGTGCCTGCGCCAACGCCACCCGCAGGCGGTCGTGGATCAGGCTGCGGTTGGGCATGCCGGTGAGGGCGTCGTGGGTCGCCTGGTGGATCAGCCGACGCTCGTAATGCTGCTGGCTGCGTGCCGCGGAACGGAAGAAGAAATAGCTCACCAGCACCCCGCCCAGGAACAGGATGGTGGGCGTCACCATGCCCGAGAGATAGCTTCCCAGGATCTCGCGCCGGTCGATCGAGGCCACCACCGTCAGGCGCCAGTCCGGCAGATATTCCGAGCGGGCCAGGGCGTCCGGATCCAGCGGATCGCCGGCGCGCTTGCGTTTCCACGTCACGGGGCGTGCATGCAGAGTTTCGAGATCCGGCGCGGGATGGCTGCGGCGCAACTGGATGAAACCGTCGTCGCGCACCAGGGTCACCGCCTCGCCGGGTGCCAGCCGCACCAGGTTCCACAGCGCCTCGGGCGCGGCCAGGTCCAGTCCTGCCGCCATCACCGCCACCACCTGTCCATTCTGGCGCAGCGCCAGGCGCACCGGGATCAGCCAGCGTTGCAGCAGATCGAAGAAATAGGTCCGCCCCACCACCATGCGGCGGTCGCGCAACGCCTCCATAAACCCCTGGCGCGAGGCCTCGCGCTGTAGCAGGTTGGGGAGCGGCTTGCCGGGCGGGATGCGCGAGACCAGCACGAGCTGGCCGTCGGGCCGGGCCAGGCCGAAGCCGGCCATGGCGGGATTGAGCGCCAGCATCTCGTCGATCAGGGCACGTCCCGCCTCCGGCCGCTGCAGGGCGCCCATCGCCAGGAGCTGGCTTCCCAGCAGCCGCAGCATCGCCTCCTGCTGGCCGAATTCGGCGCGCACCATGTTGACGAACTGGGTGGTGAGGGCGCCCACCCGACGCTCCGCCTCCTGCTGCAGATGCCACCAGCTATAGGCCGCGAACAGCAGAAAGCTGGCCCCCAGCGCCAGCACGAACCCGCGAAACACCCGCGACAACAAACGGCTGCGCTCGCGCGCGGCGGGGTCGGGCAGCAGGGTCGGCAGGGCTGTAGGCATCGGCATCTCGCACAGGTGGCGCAGGGCTCACCCGGCTTCAGCGACCGGGCGGGGCCGGTCTTGAGTCCTTTCGGGATGCTGCAGTCTAACACCGCCACCCAGTGGCCGACGCAGTTTCGGCCTTCTCCTCACCGCCGCAGCACCGCCAGCCAGCGCCAGAAGTTGAACAGGCTCGCCAGCGCGGCGGCGACATAGGTCCAGGCCGCGGCGCGCAGGATGCGCCGCGCCGCCGGAAGCTGGTCCGCTTCCAGGTAGCCGGAGCGCAGCAGGGGCAGCGCCTTGCGGAAGCTGGCGTCCAGCTCCACCGGCAGGGTGAGGAACTGCAGCAGGATGCCGAAACCCAGCACCAGGAAGGCGCCCAGCGCGCTGAGCAGCCCCGGATGGGGCATGCGCGTGATCAGCGCCAGCACGGGCGCGGCGAACAGCAGGAAGGAGCCGATCCGCTCGGCGAGGACGGCATTGCGCGCCAGACGGGTGCGCCAGGCGAACAGCGGCTCGCCGGCGGCATGCTGCAGGGCGTGTCCCACCTCGTGCGCGGCCACGGTGATGGCGGTGAGGGTACGCCCCTCGTGCTTGTCCGGCGTCAGGCGTACCGCGCGCGCGATGGGATCGTAGTGATCGCCCTGCTCGCTGGTCTCCACTTTCACATCGTGCAGTTCGAAGCGATCCAGCAGATGGCGCGCCAGCTCCCCGCCGGTGCCGGGGAAATTGTCCTCGGGGCGGCGGTTATATCGGGAGAGCACCTGCTGCACCCAAAGCTGCGGCCCGTAGAACAGGGCGAACAGCAGCGCCACCAGCAGCAACCAGGTCATGACAACGCCCTCGCCTCACGCTCGCCGCGCGCCACGTCCACCCGGGACAACAGCACCACCGCCAGCACGAACAGCCCCAGCACGCTGAGCATGCCGATGCGCGAGCTGCCGGAGAGCATCGCCACCGCACCCACCAGGACCGGACCCACCACCGCTGCGAACTTGCCCATCATGTTGTACAGACCGAAGAAGCGCCCAGCCTGTTCCCGCGGCACCAGGCGCGCGAACAGGGCCCGGCTGAGCGCCTGGATGCCGCCCTGCACCAGGCCGATGACCACCGCCAGGGCATAGAACTCGGCCGCGCTCCGCATCCGCCAGGCCCACATCACCACCAGCATGTAGACCAGGATCGCGATCCAGATGCCCGGCTTGGCCCCGAAACGCGCACCAAGCCAGCCGAAGCCCAGTGCCGCGGGAAAACCCACGAACTGGGTGATCAACAGGGCGGTCAGCAGGTCATCGGCATCCAGGCCGATCGCCAGCCCGTAATCGACCGCCATCCGGATGATGGTGTCCACCCCGTCGATGTACAGCCAGTAGCTGATGAGGAACAGAAAGGCCATGGGCAGGGCGCGCAGCTCACGCCAGGTACGGCGCAACTCCCGCCAGGTGGCGATGCCCGCCTCGCCGCCGACAGGGCCCCTGTCGTCCCGCACCCAGCGCAACAGGGGCAGGGTGAACAGCGCCCACCACAGGGCCACCATCAGGAAGGAGCAGCGCACCGCCTCGGAGCTATCATCCAGGCCGAACCAGGCCGGCTGCAGCACCATGGCGACGTTCAGGGCGAACAGCAGGCCACCGCCCAGGTAGCCCAGCGAATAACCCAGCGCGGAGACCCGCTCCAGATCCCGGTGCGCCGCCACCGTCGGCAGCAGGGCATCATAGGCGACGTTGCCGCCCGAGAAGCCCAGCACCCCGCCCAGATAGAGCAGCAGGGCCAGCGGCCACATACCCTGGGCCACCAGGAACAGCCCGCCGCTCATCAGGATGCCCAGCAGGGCGAAGCCGGCCAACAGGCGCTTCTTCATGCCGGCACGGTCCGCCCAGAGCCCGATCAGGGGCGCGGCGAGCACCACCAGCAGCGCCGCGGTGGAGTTGACCGCTCCCAGCCAGAAGGTGCTGTCGGTAGCACTCAGCCCCTCCGCCCAAAACCGCTTGAAGAAGACCGGAAAGAAGCCCGCCATCACCGTGGTGGCGAAGGCCGAGTTGGCCCAGTCGTAGAGGGCCCAGCCCC
>CAZVIG010000302.1:0-3405 GCA_964627395.1 uncultured Sedimenticola sp. | reverse complement strand
GGCACCAGCAGCACGGTGGCGCCGACATTGGACATCACCAGGGTGAAGAAGGTGGCCAGCGCCGCGATGGCGAGCTGGATCACCCATATCGGCGCATCGCCCACCACCGACAACACCTGGTCGGCGATCCACTTCGCGGTACCGGTGGTCTCTACCGCCAGGCCCAGGGGGATGAGGGAGGCGAGCAGGAAGACGGTCTTCCAGCTCACCGCGTCGTAGGCCTCCTCGATGGTCAGCACCCGCGACAGCACCATGCCCACGGCGCCGGTGAGCAGCGCGGCAGACAGGCGCATGTCGGAGAAGATCAGCACCAGCGCCACGACGAAGAAGCCCAGCGCCCACCAGATCTTCTCGGGGCGCAGCTTTTCCTCGTGGGGGTACTCGGTGGTGACGACGACGAAGTTGCGATCCTTCTCCAGCCTCTCCAGCACGTTCCAGGGCGTGTGCACGATGAGGGTATCGCCGGCCTCGAAGGGAATGCCGCGGATGTTGTCGCCCTCGCGCAGGGTCTTGCCGTCGCGGTGCAGGCCCACCATGGACAGGCCGTAGGTCTTGCGCATCCAGATGTCGATGGCGCTCTTGCCGATGAGCTTGGAGCCGGGGGGAATGACGATCTCGGCGATCCCGGCCTTGGTGGCGGAGAGGGAATCGGCGAAGGTGCGCAGTTCCTCGCGCTTGCGCAGGCCGTACTTCTCCACGAAGGCATCGAGATCGTCGGGATCGGCGACGACACCCAGTACCATGCCGGCCTCGAATTTCGTATCACGCGCCACGGTGCCCGGTCCCATGCGCGGCTCCTCGCCGCCCCGCTTGGTGGCGATGACGCGGACGCGGTTGGCCCGTTCGGTGGCCAGCAGTTCTTCGCCGATGAGCGGACTGTCGTCGGGTACCACGATTTCGTGCATGGCGTACTTCACGCCATAGACGTCCTGGAAGTAGGCCATGGGATCGGCCCCCACGGTGCTGGACTCTTCACGCGCGGCGGGCAGTACGAAGCGCCCGGCGATGACGAAATAAATGATGCCGGCGGCGATCATGGCAAGACCAATGGGCGTCACCGAGAACAGCCCCCAGGTCTCCATCTGCTGGTTCGGCGGCAGCGTCTGGTTGGAGGTAAGGATGAGATCGTTGAGCAGGATCAGCGGGCTGGAACCCACCATGGTCATGGTACCGCCGAGGATGGCGCAAAATCCCATGGGCATGAGCAGGCGCGACATGGGCAGGCCCGAGCGCGCGGAGATGCGCGAGACCACCGGCAGGAAGAGGGCGGCGGCGCCGACGTTCTGCATGAAGGAAGAAATTACCCCCACGGTGGCGGAGATGATGGGGATGATGCGCCCCTCGGTGGTGCCGCCCACCCTGAGGATGAAACCGGCCACCTTGGTCATCAGCCCGGTCTTGTCCAGGCCGGCGCCGATGATCATCACCGCGACGATGGACATCACTGCGTTGGAGGCGAAGCCGTCGAAGAGGTGTTCCACATTCACAAGGCCGGCGTCGAGCCCCATCCACGGGTAGAGGACGCTGGTGAGCCCCAGCAGCACCATGATGGATACCGCGGCGACGTCCACCTCCACGATCTCGAAGGCGAACAGGTAGATGGTGAGGAGGAGAATGACGCTGACCCAGCCGATCTCGATGGTCGGCGCCACCGAGGCGAGCCACAGCCCGAGCAGGCTGAATATGGCGGCGGCCACCAGCTGGCGCAGGGAGAGTCGGGAAGTGGGAACGTGGACTTTGGCTTCATCGGCCAGGGCGGTCATGGGGCTTACTCCGGGTCAGGCTGTTTATTCCGAGGTGGAAACTGGCGAGTCCGTGGCGCGCGGCCAGGATGCGCTCATATGTCCGAATTGGGCGGCAATACTAAAGGTCGCATGGCAAACGCGCAAACGAATAATTGATTTTGGATATTCCCTCAAGGAACAAAGTTTGCCGCCGGGGAAAGCAGGATTCAAGCGGCGAGGCGTGCCCCGGCTCGCCGGGGAGGGCGTGGCGAGGGCGGTTTATTGCTGGAACTTCTTGATTTCGTCGAAGGGATCGTTGTCCAGCCTGCGGTTGGGCAGGATGCGGCACACGTTGCTGCGCCTTTCCTGGCACTGGGGATCGGCGGCATCTTCTTCCACGCCGCGAATGGTGGTCCAGGCCCACACCGCGGCGATGGCCCACAGGCTGGCGCCGAGGGCGACCGTGGTCCAGCTGGTATAGGGGAGTTCGGCGGGGCCGCCGAGGAAGCCATAGACGATGCCGGTGATACCCGCCAGCCAGAAGACGCCGATGGGGGCGGCGCAGCAGCCCGCGCAGCCATAACGACACACCGCCATGGGTGGTACCAGTAACGAAAGGATACCCCGTTTCATAGTCTGCTCCCTCTCCGTGGTGTCTGCCGATCCCTGGCGGGAAATTCGTCGGCGTCCCGCGCGGGCGGGACAATACACCTTCGCCGCGCGGGGATGATGTGTCCTTGTTATCACGAAAATGCGGCGGGGGTCAAACGCGGGCGGGGCTTGTCCCGGCGGCTCAGGCCACGTCCGCGGTGCGGGCCTGGCGTTCCCGGCGCGCCTCGCGCTCCAGCAGGAAACTGACCACGTCGCGGGAGCGGCGGCAGCCCACCGGCACCACCGGGGCGCGCGTGGCAGGCGGCGGTGCGCCGGCCGCGTCGGGGGACGGGGCCTCGATGGAGAGGATGGTGAGGGTGCCGGGGGTGGAGGTCCAGGCGAAGCGGGTGGCGAAGTCGGCCAGGCCTTCGAGGGCGTCTCGCATGCGGAGTTCCAGGGCCTTATCGGCGATTTTACGACTGGCACACGACATGGCCCCACCTCGACGTTGTTCTGTAAGGGGTTGTCGGACGCCGCCGGGGTTTCTTGAGTACTCTCAGGCTGGCTTCAGATCCGGGGGCAGGGCGGGCTGGAGCGTCTGCAGCAGGGGCTTGAAGAGTTTGGGATTGGCGGCGACGATATGGCCGCTGTCCATGTAGCTGTGCCCACCGCTGAAATCGCTCACCAGGCCGCCGGCCTCCTCGATGAGCAGCACCCCGGCGGCGATGTCCCAGGGACTGAGGCCGAATTCCCAGAAGCCGTCGAGGCGCCCCGCGGCCACGTAGGCCAGATCCAGCGAGGCGGCGCCGGCGCGGCGCACGCCGGCGGTCTGCGGGATGACGCGCTTGAGCATGTCCATGTAGGGTTCCAGGTAGCGCATGTCGGCGTAGGGGAAGCCGGTGCCGAGCAGGCTGTCCGCCATGCGGTGGCGCGTGCTCACCCGGATGCGGCGGCCGTTGAGCTGGGCGCCGGCGCCGCGGCTGGCGGTAAACAGCTCGTCGCGCACCGGGTCGTAGACCACCGCCTGGTCCAGGCGGCCCTTGTGGCGCAGGGCGATGGAGACGGCGAACTGGGGGAAGCCGAAGAGGAA
>CAZVIG010000301.1:0-3406 GCA_964627395.1 uncultured Sedimenticola sp. | reverse complement strand
GCGGATTACGCACTGCTCATGCTGATGCCGCCCGAGATCGGCTGGGCCCGGCAGAACGCCCTCTCGCGGGAGATGATCTTTGTGATCGATACCTCAGGTTCCATGGCCGGCACCTCCATTCGGCAGGCCAGGGAGGCCCTCAAGCTCGGTCTCGACCGTCTGAAACCGGGGGACCGCTTCAACATCATCGAGTTCAATTCGGTCACCCGCCTGTTTGCGCCGAAGGCGGTCGAGGTCACCCCGCAAAACCTGTCCCGGGCGAGACGGTTCGTGGATGGCCTGGTCGCCAATGGAGGGACCGAGATGGCCGGTGCGCTGGAGGCCGCGCTGAAGGATCAGAAGGAGGACGGCCGCGTGCGGCAGGTGGTGTTCCTGACCGATGGCAGTGTCGGCAACGAGGCGGGGCTGTTCCGCATCATCGACGACCGGCTGGGGCGCTCACGCCTGTACACCGTCGGTATCGGCTCGGCGCCCAACGCCTACTTCATGCGCGAGGCCGCCACCCTGGGCAAGGGGACCTTCACCTACATCGGTGATATCGGTGAGGTCAGGGAGAAGATGGACCGGCTGTTCGAGAAACTGGAGTTTCCGGTGCTCTCCGACATCCAGATCCATTGGGGCAGCGGGGCCGAGACCGATTACTGGCCCCGGCCGGTCCCGGATCTCTATCTCCATGAACCCCTGATCGTCAGCTTCAAGCTGGACCGCTCCGAGCGCGAGCTGCGTCTGAGCGGCCGGATGAACGGCCAGGCCTGGCGGACCACGCTGCCCGTGGTCAAGGGCGGGCAGGCCAGCGGGCTGGATGTGCTCTGGGCCAGAAACAAGATCCGCAGCCTGGAGCAGCAGAAGAGCCGTGGCGTGTCGCCCGAAAAGATCGAGCAGGCGATCACCGAGCTGGGCCTGAAACACCACATCGTGACCGCGCATACCAGCCTGGTCGCCGTGGACAAGACCCCGACCCGGCCCGCCGACACGCATAGCCGGGACGCGGCGGTGCCGAACAAGATGCCCCACGGATGGACCATGAGCGCACCTGGGGGACGCCTGCCGCAGACCGGGACCGCAGCGCCGCTGCACCTGCTGCTGGGGATGCTGTTGCTGGGTCTCTCATTCGGCATGATCCTGCTCCAGGGCGGGCTGGCGAGCCAAAGGGAGGCGGACTGATGTTCAGGCGGATGAAGTCATTGCGCCCGCGTCACTGGATCCTGCTGGTGGTCGGCATGGCGGCGGTGTGGAACCTGGGGATGGCGGCCTATATCCCCCTGAAGGCCGAGGTGGCCCAGATCCTTTTAGAGGCCGCCTGGTCGCGGACCCGCGCGGGCGCCGTCCACCAGCGGCCCTGGCGCTGGGCGGACACCTGGCCCGTGGCCCGGCTCCGCTCGGCCGCCCATGACCGGGATCTGATCGTGCTGGAGGGCGCTTCCGGCAGGAACCTGGCCTTCGGCCCGGCGCACATCAGCGCCACCGTGGCCCCGGGCGAGGCGGGCAACAGCGTGATCGCGGGCCATCGGGACACCCACTTCGCCTGGCTGGAGCAGGTGAAGACGGGCGAGGAGATCGTCCTCGAGACCCCGCGCCGCAGCCTCTCCTACCGGGTGGAGGAGATCCGTATCGTCTCGGAAAAGGACCTGAGCGTGATGGCCGACCACGGCGTGCCCACCCTGACCCTGGTGACCTGCTATCCCTTCCATGCCGTCGCGCCGGGCACCGACCGGCGGTATGTGGTGACCGCGGTATTCGCCGGTGAGCGCGCCAGAAAGGAAGGTGGCACCTGAGGTTCGGCCTCGTGGCGGCCGGCGGTTGCGCCGCAACGGCTTCGGGAGAGGGCGGCGAGGTCTGGAGTGCCCGCATGTAGCGGCTTGCATGCCGTAAACTATGGTTTACAATCGATGTATGAAGACCATCTACACCACCGATGTATTCGATCGCTGGTTCATCAGCCTGCGAGATCGTCAGGCAAAGGCACGCATTCAGGCCCGGATCGATCGGGCGGAGATGGGCAACTTCGGTGACTGTGCGCCGGTCGGCGAAGGGGTGTCCGAGATGCGCATTCACTACGGGCCGGGCTATCGGGTCTATTTCGTGCAACGAGGCATCGAGGTGGTGATTCTGCTGGCGGGTGGAGACAAATCCACACAGCGGAAAGACATCCAGACAGCTATCGCATTGGCACGCGACTTGTAGGAGACGGGTATGAGCCGAGTGAAACTGAAAAAGTGGGATAGTGCCGAACACCTGAACTCGGAAGAGGATATCGCCGCCTACCTGGACGCCTGCTTCGAGGAGGCGGGCGATGATCCGGCGTTCATCGCCCACGCCTTGGGCGTGATCTCGCGGGCACGCGGTATGACTCGGTTGGCGCGGGAGACCGGCCTGACGCGGGAGGGCCTGTACAAGGCGCTATCCGGCGAAGGCAACCCGAGTTTCGCCACGGTGTTGAAGGTCATCCATGCGCTGGGGCTGCGGCTGCGGGCAACGCCGGCCGGGGAGGGTGCTGCGCACTCCTGAGCAAGGGCTCCTTTTAACACACCATCGCAACAGCGAACGGGTGCCGGCAGGGCGCCAGCCGGCGGCGATGTCATCGATCGCTATCCGCTGTGCACCGGGCAGCCCACCGGCACGCCGTCGGCCTGGTTGCGCATGTGGTCGGCGGTCTGCATGAAGGCGGCCTCCAGGCGCCGGCGCAGCTCGTCGTCGATGGGCATGTCGGCCAGGGCGCGGCGCATGCACAGCATCCACTGGTCGCGCTCGCGGCTGCCGATGGGGAAGGGCAGGTGACGGCGCCGCAGACGCGGGTGGCCGTATTTCTGGACGTACAGGTCGGGTCCGCCCAGCCAGCCGGAGAGAAAGAGAAACAGCTTCTCGCGCGAGGCGCGCAGGCTGCGTGCGTGCAGGGCGCGCACCTCGGCCGCCTCCGGCAGGCTGTCCATGTAGTCGTAGAAGCGGTCTACCAGCTCGCGCACGCCGGCCTCGCCGCCGATCATTTCATAGGGTGTCTGGTTCATCTCGTACAATGGTCCTCATGCGTTCGGGGCGCCAGGCGTCGGGCGCCCACTGCCAGAATTCGTCCAGGGTCAGACCGGTGTCGGGCGGCACTTGTTCCAGATGGCGCCAGGCCGCCAGCAGGGCGGCGAGCGGATCGCTCTCGTCCACCGGGTGCGCCGCATCGCGCTTGCTGAGCTTGCGCCCCTGGGCGTCTCGTACCAGCGGCACATGCAGATAACGCGGCGTCGGCAGTCCCAGCAGCCGCTGCAGATGGATCTGGCGCGGGGTGGAGGCGAGCAGGTCGGCGCCGCGCACCACCTGGCCGATGCCGGCCAGGGCGTCGTCCACCACCACCGCGAGCTGATAGGCGAAGAAGCCGTCCGCGCGGCGCAGCGGCAGTAATAGATCTGGTCCTGCGCCT
>CAZVIG010000300.1:0-3416 GCA_964627395.1 uncultured Sedimenticola sp. | reverse complement strand
GGGCAGGAACAGGGTCTCGCGCAGATCCTCGGGGATGCCCGGACCGTTGTCCTGCACCTCCAGGTAGGGGCCGTGGGAGAGCCGGGTGATGCCGCCGGCGATCAGGATGCGCAGCTCGTCGCGCGGACCCTGGAAATGGCGCGCAGCGTTGTCGCACAGCACCTCCAGCACCTGCCTGAGCTGCGCCTCGTCGGCAAAGACGGTGGTGCGTTCCGGCTCGATCTGGCAGCGGAGCTGGTGTTCGTCCAGGCCGCAGGCATGGCGCAGGGCGTCGAGCGTCTCCTCCAGCCAGGGGCCCAGCACCAGGGGCTTGGGGCGCGGCAGGTCCTGGCGCGACAGCTTGAGGATGCTCTCGATCACCTCGTTCACCCGCGCCGAGTTCTGGCGGATGATCTCGGTCAGGCGACGGTCGGCCTCCGGCAGGTCGGGGGATTCGGCCAGTAGCTGGGCGGCGTGGCTGATCGCGCCCAAGGGGTTGCGGACCTCGTGCGCGATCCCGGCGGTGAGCCGTCCCAGGGAGGCCAGCTTGAGCTGCTGGGCCTGCTGGGTGAGGCGCGAGACGTCCTCCAGCACCACCAGGGTGCCGGCGGACCCGCCGCGACCCAGGCGATGGAACTGCACCCGCAGGTCCCGCCCCTCCTCGCCGGCGCGCAAGCCCAGCGTCGATCGTTCCGGCTGCCGCTGCCAGGCGCGCCAGGCCTTGGCCAGCGGCGGTGATACCGCGTCCAGGGGGTGGTGGCGCATCTGGGTGGGCATCCCCAGCAGCGCCCAGGCGGATTCGTTGATCAGTTGCACTTCGCCCTGCGGGTCCACCACCACCACCCCCGACTGCATCTGCTGGATCACATAGTCGCTCAGTTGCGCCAGGCTCACCAGCTCGGTCTCGCGCTGCTCGGCCAGCTCCTGGCTGCGCCGCGCACGCCCGGTGAGGTTCACCGAGAGCAGCACCAGCGCGAAATAGGCGATCCCCAGGAAACCGGCGCGGACATAGTTGGTCTGCGGAAACTCGTGGTGCAGCTCGGCCCAGAACTCCTCGCCCAGAATCGCCAGGCTGGCCACCGCCACCAGCGCCAGGGCGAGGCGGGCCGGC
Source organism: uncultured Sedimenticola sp. (assembly GCA_964627395.1). Taxonomy (GTDB): domain Bacteria; phylum Pseudomonadota; class Gammaproteobacteria; order Chromatiales; family Chromatiaceae; genus MONJU. The sequence continues at coordinate 2,326 of CAZVIG010000300.1, read as the reverse complement.
AGCAGGGTGGCGCCCAGGGTAAGCGAGATCCCGATCAGCAGGCCCAGCCCCGAGGCCACCCCGCCGCTGGCGTACATCAGGGCGGTGAAACAGGCGACGTCCACCAGGATGGCGGCCACCGCCTGGCGTCTGGGATGGGCCGGGCGCGCCAGGCCGAACATCAGGGCGGCCAGCGCCAGGACCGCGTAGAGCAGGATGGTGCCGCCGAACAGCTCCGGGGCATGGGTGCCCAGGGGACCGCGCCGCAGGGCGAAGAACAGCACCACCATCACCGTCGCCACCAGCACCCGGTAGCCGAGGAAGAGGTTCAGCGCCTCCTGGTCGTCGTGTCGCAGCCGGCGGAGCGGCGCGGCTTCGCTGCGCTGGTCGTCGGTGCCGGTCATCGGTGCGGATGTCGAGGATTTTGCGTGGTGGTCGCGATTGGCCGAGAATAGCATCTCGCCATCATCACAGGACACCCACATTGAATCTGCACGAATTCCAGGCCAAGCGCCTGTTCGCCGGCTACCGCATCCCCGTGCCCTACGGGGTGGCGGTGGACACCCCCGAGGCCGCGCGCGAGGCCGCCGCTGAGATGGGCGGCGATCGCTGGGTGGTCAAGGCCCAGGCCCATACCGGCGGCCGCGGCAAGGCCGGCGGCGTGGTGCTGGTCGATTCCCTCGATGCGGTGGAGGCCGAGGCGCGGCGCCTGCTGGGCAGCCGCCTGGTCACCCCCCAGACCGGCCCCGAGGGCCTGCCGGTGAGCCATGTGCTGATCGAGGAGCCGAGCGAGATCGAGCGCGAACTCTACCTGAGCCTGCTGGTGGACCGGGGCTCGCGCCGGGTGATGATCATGGCCTCGCAGGCCGGCGGCATGAACATCGAGGAGGTGGCCGCCGAGACCCCGGAGAAGATCGTCACCAGCCGCATCCAGCCCGCTGCGGGGCTGCAGCCCTGGCAGGGGCGGCGCATCGGCTTCGCCCTCGGCCTGGAAGGCGAGCAGCTCAAGCAGTTCCAGAAGGTACTCGCCGGCTTGGCGGAGCTGTTCCAGCGCGAGGACGCCAGCCTGGTGGAGATCAATCCCCTGATCGTGACCGGCGAGGGCGACCTGCTGGCGCTGGATGCCAAGATCAACCTGGACGACAACGCCCTGTACCGGCACAAGGACCTGCAGGCGATGCGCGATCCCAGCCAGGAGGACGAGCGCGAGGCGCGCGCCGCCGAGCATGGGCTCAACTACATCTCGCTGGACGGCAACATCGGCTGCATGGTCAACGGCGCCGGCCTGGCCATGGCGACCATGGACCTGATCAAGCTGCACGGCGGCGAGCCGGCCAACTTCCTGGACGTGGGCGGCGGCACCACCGCCGAGCGGGTCGCCGAGGCGTTCAAGATCATCCTCTCCGACGACAAGGTGCGCGCGGTGCTGGTCAACATCTTCGGCGGTATCGTGCGCTGCGACCTGATCGCCGAGGGCATCGTCAATGCGGTGAAGGAGGTGGGCATCGAGGTGCCGGTGGTGGTGCGCCTGGAGGGCACCAACGCCGAACAGGGGCGCCGGCTGCTGGACGAGAGCGGCCTGGAGCTGGAGACCGCATCCGACCTCACCGAGGCGGCGCAGAAGGTGGTGGCCGCCGCGGAGGGCGAGGCATGAGCATACTGATCGACAAGGACACCCGGGTGATCTGCCAGGGCTTCACCGGCCGCCAGGGCACCTTCCATTCCGAGCAGGCGATCGCCTACGGCACCAACCTGGTGGGCGGGGTAACCCCGGGCAAGGGCGGCCAGACCCACCTCGAGCGGCCGGTGTTCGACACCGTGCACGACGCGGTGGCCGAAACCGGCGCCAACGCCAGCATGATCTATGTCCCGGCCGCCTTCGCCGGCGACGCCATCCTGGAGGCCGCGGATGCCGGCATCGAGGTGATCGTCTGCATCACCGAGGGCATCCCGGTGCTGGACATGCTCAAGGTACGCGCCGCCCTCGACGGCATGCCGGGGGTGCGCCTGATCGGGCCCAACTGCCCCGGCGTCATCACCCCCGGCGAGTGCAAGATCGGCATCATGCCCGGCGCCATCCACCGGCCGGGGCGGGTGGGCATCGTCTCGCGCTCCGGCACCCTCACCTACGAGGCGGTGCACCAGACCACCCGCGCCGGGCTGGGGCAGTCCACCTGCGTGGGCATCGGCGGCGATCCCATCCACGGCATGAGTTTCATCGACTGCCTGGCCCTGTTCGAGGACGATCCCCAGACCGAGGGGATCGTGATGGTGGGCGAGATCGGCGGTACTGCCGAGGAGGACGCCGCCGAGTACATCCGCGAACATGTCAGCAAGCCGGTGGTGG
>CAZVIG010000299.1:0-3419 GCA_964627395.1 uncultured Sedimenticola sp. | reverse complement strand
AAGCGCACCAGCAGCTCCACGACCGAACTCTTGCCGGCGCCGCTGGGTCCCTCCAGCAGGGTCAGTTCGCCTTCCGGTATTAGCAGGTCCAGCGACTGCAGGGCCGGCGGCCGGTCCGGGGCATGGCGCAGGGTCACGCCCTCGAAGCGGATGTCGCCATGCTCCGGTATTGCGATCGGCCGGGCCGGTTCGACGATCGGCGGCGGTCGGTCGTATAACGAGAAGACCCGGTGCGCCGCCTCCCGGGTCTCGGGGATGGCGGCAAGGGCCTGGGGCAGGGGGGCGACCGCCTCGAAGGCCGCCAGTGCCAGCAGGGCCAGCATCGCCAGATCCGGGGGTGCCAGCAGCCCCTGGCGCAGCAGGGGGATGGCGATCATCAGGGTGCCCAGCACCGCGAGCTGGGCGAGCAGGCCCTGGGCGGCGCCGACCAGGGTCTGAGGCAGGCCGAGGCGCTTTTGGGTGGTGATCAGACGGCGGCTGGTGTCGCGCAGGGTATCCGCGTGGCGGGCGTCCGCGCCGAAGGCGATCAGCTCGGCCATGCCCTGGACCGCATCCACCGCCTGGGTGCGCAAGGCAGCGGTCAGACGTACCTGGGCCGGACCGTCATGACGGGCGCGATGCAGCAGCCACAGGGGCAGGGCCAGGCCGGCGATCGCCAGCAGCGCGGTCACCAGCAGCGCCAGCGTGGTGTCGTGGCGTGCCAGGAACCAGGTTATCAGGGGTACTGCGATCGCCGCGACCAGCAGCGGCAGCAGGATGCGCAGATAGACCGCGTCCAGGCGGTCGATGTCCTTCTGCAGGCGGGAGAGCAACTCGCCGCTGCGCAGGTCCTCCAGCCCCGCGGGTGCCAGCGGTTCGATATGGCGATAGCAGTCGCTGCGCAGCCGGGCGATGAGGCGGAAGGTGGCCTCGTGGGTGATCAGGCGCTCGCCATAGCGCCCGGCGGTGCGCACCATCGCCAGGCCGCGGATGATGGCGGCGGGAGTGAAATAGTTGATGGCGCTGCCGGCCAGACCGGCGGCCGCCATGGCGGCGATGAACCAGCCTGAGAGCGCCAACAGCCCGATATTGGCCAGCAGGGTGAGCAGCGCGAGCACGATGCCCGCGAGCAGCCAGGCCCAATAAGGGCGGTAGAGCCGATACAGCCTGCGGATCACGGCAGGATCTCCCGGCTGTCGCGCAGCAGATCGCGGAAGGGACCGGGCTTATCCGCCAGCGCCTCGAAGCGGCCCTCCTGCGCGATGCGGCCCTGCTCCAGCACCAGGATGCGGTCGGCGCGGCGCAGGGTATGCAGGCGATGGGCGATGCTCAGGATGCCGCAGTGGCCGCGCAGCCGTTCCAGGGTGGCCGTAACCGCCGCCTCGGTGGTGCGGTCGAGATGCGCGGTGGGCTCGTCCAGCAGCAGCCAGTCGGGGCGCCGCAGCAGGGCGCGCGCCAGCGCGACGCGCTGTGCCTGGCCGCCGGAGAGGCCGGTGCCGCCTTCGCCCAGCGGCGTATCCAGCCCTTGCGGCAAGACGTCGGCGAAGTCCAGCACCCGGGCGTCCCGTGCCGCCTGCCGCACCGCCTCCTCCGGTGCCTCCGGCCAGCCGAGACGGATGTTGTCGGCGATGCTGCCATGGAACAGCCGCGGCCGTTGGGGCACCCAGCCGAGGCGCCGTCGCCAGGCGGGCAGCAGCGCCTCGTCCAGCGGGGTCTCGCCGACGCTGATGCTGCCCTGCTGCGGCAGCACGAAGCCCAGCAACAGGCGCATCAGGGTGCTCTTGCCGGCCCCGCTGGGTCCGACGATGGCCAGGTGTTCGCCCGGCTCGATGGTCAGGGAGAGGTCGGTCAGGACGGGCTCGCGGTCGGCGTAGGCGAAGTGGACATGGCGCAGCCGGATGGGACCGGCGAAGTCGTGCTCCTGCGTCGCCGCCGCGGGCGCGGTGACCGGGCTGGCCGGGAGTTCCAGCACCGCGCGGATCTGTTCCGCCGCGGCGACCGCCTCCATGCGCGCGTGGTTCTGTACCCCGTAGTTGCGCAGCGGCTGGTAGAACTCCGGCGCCAGCAGCAGCACGAAGAAGCCATGCAGAAAGGTCATTTCTCCGTCGAGCAGACGGAAGCCGACGAACACCGCCACCAGGGCGATGCTGATGGCGGCGAGAAATTCCAGCGCTGCGGAGGTGAGGAAGGCGACCCTTAGCACCGCCATGGTGCGTTCGCGGAAGCCCTCCGAAAGTCGGGCGATGGTCTCCAGCTCGCGCCGGCTGGCGTTGAACAGCTTGAGCGTGGGCAGGGCCTGCAGGGCCTTCAGGAAGTGGCCGCCCATGCGCGCCAACTGGCGCCACTGGCGCTGGTTGCGGCGTTCCGCCTCGCGCCCGATCAGGGCCATGAACAGGGGCACCAGGGGGGCGGTGACCAGCAGCACCACGCCGGACAGCCAGTCGGCGGCGAACACCGCCACCAGGATCGCCAGCGGCGCTGCGCTGAGCAGCACCAGGGCCGGAACGAAGCGCGCGAAATAGGGCTCCAGCGCCTCCACGGCCTCCACCAGGGCGGTAGCAAGACGGCCGCTCTGTTGTCCTTCCAGGGTGAGGGGGCCGGCGGCGCGCAGTCGCTCGATCATCGCCTCGCGCAGGGCCTGCTTGACCGTGAAGGCCGCCTGCAGGCCCAGGCGGTCGCTCTGCCACTGCGCGAGGAAGCGCAGCACGAACAGCAGCGGCAGGGCGGCCAGCCAGGGGCCGAGATCCTTCAGGCCCGCACCCCCGAAGGTGGCGCGGTCGATCACCTGCGCCAGCAGCCAGGCCTGGAGCACCACCAGCAGCCCGGTGAGCGGGGCCAGCAGGCGCAGGCGGCGCAGGGGGACGGCCGCCAGGGCCTGCCGGTCACGCAGCCAGCGGGCGTCGTCGGCCCGGTCGCTCATGGATGCGGGGACTATGGCGGGGGATCAGTCCTGACTGCCCTCGCAGGTCTCCTCGTCCAGGCAGGCCTCGTTCTCCAGCCACATCACGTTGATGATGCCCAGCGAGATGGCCAGCAGCACGCCCAGTATCCAGCTGAAGTACCACATGGTGTCTTTCCTCGTTCAGTAGGCGGAATGGGAGTTGGCCTGGATCTCGTCCACCGTCACCACGCGCCACATCTTCCAGAAGTTCCAGGTGGTGTAGGCGATGATGATGGGCACGAACACCAGGGCCGCGATCAGCATCACGTTGAGGGTGAGCTGGCTGGAAGTGGCGTCCCACATCGTCAGGCTGTGCCCCGGGTGGGTGCTGGAGGGCATCACGAAGGGGAACATGGAGACGCCGGCGGTGAAGATGGTGCCGGCCTGCACCAGGGCGGAGCCGAAAAAGGCCCAGCCGGCGCGTCCGGCGCGCGAGGCCAGCATCGCCAGCAGGGCGCCGCCGAAGCCCGTCAGCGGGGCCAGCAGGGCGATCGGATAG
>CAZVIG010000298.1:0-3423 GCA_964627395.1 uncultured Sedimenticola sp. | reverse complement strand
CCATGATCATGAAGGTGGCGGTGCCGTGGCTGAAGCACTCGCCCAGGTTGGGGCACTGCCCCTCCTCGCACACCGAGGCCAGGCCGCGCTCGCGCAGGATGCGCTTGATGCGGGTCACCCCCGGGCCGGAGGGCACCCGGGCACGGATCCACTTGGGCTTGCGCGGCATCTCGGTGGTGGGCTCCACCTTGACCGGGATGCGCGCCACCTTGGCGCGACCGCGCTGGTGGGTCTCGGGGGAGTGCCGCGAAGGGGCGTCGAGTTCGGATTTCTTCATCGGCGCATTGTAGCGGCTTCGGGGGGCTGGGTGCGAAGCCGTCGTGTGGGTGGTGGAGGTTCCAGCTTCTCCCCCATCCGCGGCATCGCTGTCCGGGGAAACATCGTCCCTCCCCCCCGCTTGCGGGGGGAGGCCAGGAGGGGGGTACGTCTCCGTTCTTGCCGCTGCAAGCGGGGGAGGAACGAAGGCGCGGTTTCGCTCAGTCGTGTTCCGGCGCCGCGGGGCGGTAGCCGATGCACCGGCAGAGGTGGGGCAGCAGGGCGTCGCCGGCCTGCGCCACCGTCATCCCGATGCCGAGGGCCTGAAGGCTGGTGACCGGCATGCCGCGGTAGCCGCAGGGGTCGATGCGGGAGAAGGGTTCCAGGTCGGGCGCCACGTTGAGGGCCAGGCCGTGGTAGGTGCAGCCGCGCCGCACCCGCAGGCCCAGGGCGGCGATCTTGGCGCCGTCCACGTACACCCCGGGGGCGTCGCGGCGCGATTCGGCGGCCACGCCGAGGTCCGCCAGCAGGTCGATCACCGCCTGTTCCATGGCGCTCACCAGACCGCGCACGCCGAGCCCGGCCTCGCGCAGCGAGAGCAGCAGATAGACCACCAGTTGTCCGGGGCCGTGATAGGTGACCTGGCCGCCGCGGTCGGTCTGCACCACCGGGATGTCGCCGGGCGCCAGCAGGTGCTCGGGACGTCCCGCCTGGCCCTGGGTGAACACCGGCTCGTGTTCCAGAAGCCAGATCTCGGAGGGGGTGTCGGGGGTGCGGGCGTCGGTGAAGGCGCGCATCGCCTCCCAGGTCTCGCGATAGGGGCGGCGCCCCAGGCGGCGGATGCGCGCGACAGGCGGCGGGCTCACAGCCGCATCAGCACCTTGTCGTGGGCGGTCAGCTCCTCGTAGAGGGCGTCGAGCTGCTCTCGGCTCTGCGCCTCGATGGTGACGCTCACCGAAAGGTATTTGCCGTTGGCGCTGCCGCGGCACACGATGCGGTTCTCGTCGATGCGCTCGCAGTGGTTGCCCACGATCTCCAGCACGGTGTCGCGGAAGGTGCCGTCGTCCAGCCCCATCGCCTTGACCTGGTATTCGCAGGGGAACTGGAAGCCCTTTTCCTCGTCGGCGGCGGGGGTCTTGTCGTCGCTGCGGTCGTTCATCTGCGTCTCCCGTTTCAGGCCCGGTCGCGTGCGGCCAGGCGGATGCGTTCCTTGGCGGCCTGGTAGAGGGCGTCCATGCGCTGCCAAAGGGGGCCGGGGCGGCCGGCGCCCACCGCGTCGCCGTCCAGCCGCACCACCGGCGCGACCTCGCGCGTGGAGCTGGTGAGCCAGATCTCCGCGGCGCGGCGCAGCTCGGCCTCGGCGATCGCCGCCTCGGCATGGGGGATGCCGGCCTCCCGGGCCAGTTCCAGCACCAGGTCGCGGGTGATGCCCGGCAGGGTGTGATGGCTGTTGGGCGGGGTGATCAGCAGCCCGTCGAGGACGATGAACAGATTGCTGGCGGTGCCCTCCATGGCCTGGCCGTCACGCAGGAAGATGGCGTCGTCGGCGCCCTTTTCAACCGCCTCGGCCTGGGCCAGGATGTTGGGCAGCAGGGTGGTGGCCTTGATGTCGCAGCGCGCCCAGCGGATGTCGGGCACGGTGATGGCGGCGATGCCCTCGCGCGGGATGCGCGGATCGCGCTCCGGGATGGGGGCGGTGAAGGCGATCACGCTGGGCTGCACCGCGTCGGGGATGCGGTGGGCGCGGGTGGGATAGGCGCCGCGCGTGACCTGCAGATAGACGGAGCGATCCGCGCCGCCGCAGTCGCGGCACAGCTCGCCGATCACCCGTTGCCATTCCGCGCGCGTGAGGGGGTTGGACATGCGGATGGCGTTCAGGCTGCGCTCCAGACGGTCCAGATGCTGCTCGAGGCGGAATGGCACCCCGCCATAGGCAGGGATCACCTCGTAGACGCTGTCGCCGAACAGCAGGCCGCGGTCGGTGACCGGCACGCAGGCGGCGTCGCGCGGCAGGAATTCGCCGTTGAGATAGACCCGGTCCATCAGAAGGGCATCCAGTTGCAGGGTGTCCACCGCCTGGCGCCACAGGCCGCCCTCGGGGTCGTCCTGGAGCGCCACCAGCGGCACCCGCCGGATCGGCTCGCCGTCCAGCTCGATGACGATTTCGCCCAGGGTCTGGCCCTTGTGGACCGGGGCGCTGATGTCCGCCTTCACCTCGCTGCGCGCCTTCAGCTTGTCGTAGCGGCGGCGCGGGATGGTGACATAGAGATCCTCCTCGAGCCCGAGGGGGACCATTTCGCGCTCCCCCTTCCAGACCCGTGCCTCGGTGAGCTTGCTGCCGCCGGCATACAGGCGGTGGGTCTCGAAAAAGCGGAAGCCGTAGTTGAGGAGGGCCTGGCTGGTGCTCATGCGCGCCTTGTCGCTCTTGGTGCCCATCACCACCGAGATCAGGCGCATGTCGTCGCGCTTCGCCGAGGCTACCAGACAGAAGCCGGCCGATTGGGTGTGGCCGGTCTTGACCCCGTCCACGCTGGGGTCGCGCCACAGCAGGCGGTTGCGGTTGTGCTGGGTGATCTTGTTGTAGGTGAACTCTTTCTCCGCGTACAGCTTGTAGTACTCCGGGTAGTCGCGGATGGTGGCGATGGTCATCTTGGCGATGTCGCGCGGGGTGGTGTAGTGGTCCGGGTGCGGCAGGCCGGTGGCGTTGGCGAAGTGGGTGTCGTGCATGCCGAGCCGGGCGGCGTGCTCGTTCATCAGGTTGGCGAAGGCGTCCTCGCTGCCGGCGATGTGCTCGGCCAGGGCCACCGCCGCATCGTTGCCGGACTGGATGATCAGCCCCTTGAGCAGATCGCCCACCGAGACCCGGCTGTTGACCTCGATGAACATGCGCGAGCCGGGGGTCTTCCAGGCCTTCTCGCTCACCGTCACCAAGTCGTCCAGCTTGAGGTTGCCGCTGGCCAGTTCCTCGAACACCACGTGCGCGGTCATGATCTTGGTGATGCTGGCCGGCTCCATGCGCTGGTCGGCGTTCTTCTCGGCTAGCACGCGGCCGCTGTGCATGTCCATCAGCAGATAGCCTTTGGCCTCAATGGCCGGCGGGGCGGGGACGGGGGCGGCCTGGGCGCCCAGGCCGGCGACCAGGAGCAGGAGTGAGACGAACAGCTTCAT
>CAZVIG010000297.1:0-3445 GCA_964627395.1 uncultured Sedimenticola sp. | reverse complement strand
GCCACCCCAAGTTCGGCGAGGGGGTGGTGCTCAACGCCGAGGGCCAGGGCAACGGCGCCCGGGTCCAGGTCAACTTCGAGCAGGTCGGCCCCAAGTGGCTGGTGGTGGCCTATGCGAACCTGAGCCCCGCCTGATGAAAGCCAGGACATTCGACCACCGGTTCGACAGCGGCGAGGACTTCAGCGAGGCGCTGGATCTCGCGCACACCAGACGCCCCCTGCTGGCACCGCGCCGGGTGGCCGTCGAACTGCCTGCTTGGATGATCGACGCCCTGGACCGCGAGGCCCGGCGCCTGGGCGTCACCCGCCAGTCGATCATCAAGGTGTGGCTGGCCGAGCATCTGGAGCAGGTCGCCGCCGATCGTCGTTAGTCTGGAGTCAGAGCCCCGGCGAGAAATCTCACCAACGCCGCTCGCGCGGACGCAGGTTGCGGATGTGTACCTGGAGGTTGCGTAACAGGGGATGTTTGCGGCGCCAGCCGTCCGGCACGTCCACCTGGTAGTTCTCGCCATGGTGCCAATCGCGTTCCACCAGGATGGCGCAATGATCCGGATTGATGCGCGGGCGCGGTTCGTGTGAACACAGCGCCACCTTGCCCGGTTCGTAGCGCAGCCACAGCGTCAGCTCACGGCCGCTGCGAGCCTGCACCTCCTGCTTGCGGATCTCGCCGATGTGGAGCAGCAGGCTGTCGGGCACGATCGGCAGATATTCGTAGAAGCGGCCCTCGCCGCTCAGCAGACCGATCTGCACCACCTCGCCCTCGCCCAGCCGACGGTACAGGGTGCGCAAGGTTTCCAGGCGCAGGCGTTCGTTCTCGGCGCGAAGCTTCGCTTCTTGTTCCTCCACCCGTAGCGCCTCCAGGCGTCGTTCGTGATCCATCGCCTCCTGTTGGCGCGCCAGCTCGGCACGCCGTTCCGGGGGCAGGCGCTTCCAGGTCTCTTCGTCCATGCCCATGGGATAGGAGCTGCAGCCGGCCAGGATCAGCAGCGCGAGGGAGAGGAGGATCTTCGACGGATTCATGACAGCGGGCGGTGTTAAAGGGGGCGCCATGATACCGGACAGGGCGTCCCCCGGTCTTCCGTGCGCTTGGGGTCAGGGCCGGTGGATGCCGATGCGGCGCAGCAGTTGCGCAGTCTCGAACAGGGACAGGCCCATGATGCCGGAGTAGCTGCCCTCGATGCGCTCCACGAACACCGCGCCCAGTCCCTGGATGGCGTAACCCCCGGCCTTGTCGGCCGGCTCGCCGGAGTCCCAGTAGCGGGCCGCCTCGTCGGCGTCGATGGCGCGGAAGCGCACCCGGCTCTCGCTGAGCGCCCGTTCCACCGGGCCGTGGGCCAGGGCCACTGCGGTGAGCACCTGGTGCTCACGCCCGCCCAGGGCACGCAGCATGGCGATGCCATCCGACCGGTCCGCCGGCTTGCCCAGGATGCGCCCGTCGAGGATCACCGCGGTATCCGAACCGAGCACCGGAGCCTTGGGATGCAGCGCATGGATGGCGCGCGCCTTCTCCACCGCCATGCGGGTCACGTAGTCGGCCGGCGACTCGCCCGCCAGCGGCGTCTCGTCGATGTGCGCGGGCAGGGCGCGGAAGGTCACGCCGATCTGGCGCAGCAGCTCGGCGCGGCGGGGCGACTGGGAGGCGAGGATCAGCATCAGGCGCGGTGATAGGGGTGGTTGTTGAGAATGCTCCAGGCGCGGTAGAGCTGCTCCGCGAGGATCACCCGCACCAGGGGATGGGGCAGGGTGAGCGGCGAGAGCGACCACTGCTGGCCGGCGGCGGCGCGCGCCTCGTCGGAGAGCCCTTCGGGGCCGCCCACCAGCAGCGCCACGTCGCTGCCGCCGCCGAGCCAGCCCTGGAGCCGGTCTGCGAGCTGTTCGGTGGACCAGGGCCGGCCGTCCACCTCCAGCGCGATCACCCGGGCACCCTTCGGGATGGCGGCGAGCATGCGCCGGCTTTCGTCCTGCACCGCGCGGGCGGTGTCGGCGTTCTTGCCGCGCCGGCCGGGGGCGATCTCCACCAGCCTGAGCGCGCATTCGCGCGGCAGGCGGCGGGCGTATTCTTCGTAGCCCTGTTGCACCCAGGCGGGCATGCGTTCGCCCACGGCGATGAGATGGATCTTCATGGTGTGAGACTATACCGCGCCTGGGGTATGCTGGCGCCATGAGCAAGGCGGCACGGCAGCGCGGCAGATCCCACACCCTCAGGCGACGACTCTACCGGATACTGGAGGGCGAAGAGCGTTCCCTCACCGCCCATCTGGTGAACGGCCTGATCGTGGGCACCATCTTTCTGAATATCCTGGTGGTGGTGCTGGAGACGGTGCCCTCCCTGGAGGCGCGCTGGGGCCGCGCCTTCCTGTGGGTGGAGATCGTCTCGGTGGCGCTGTTCACCCTGGAGTACCTGGCCCGTCTGTGGGTGGCGGTGGAGAACCCGCGCTTCCGGCGTCCGCTGGCGGGCCGCCTGCGCTATGCGGTCACCCCGATGGCCATCGTGGACCTGCTGGCCATCCTGCCCAGCTTCGTGGGCGGCTTCGTGGAGTTCGACGCCCGGCTGCTGCGGCTGTTCCGGCTGCTGCGGATGCTCAAGCTCACCCGCTATTCGCAGTCCCTGGATCTGCTGGTGACGGTGATCCGCCGCGAGTACAACAGCATGCTCTCGGCGACCTTCATCATGCTGATGGTGATCCTGTTCGCCGCCGGCGGCATCTACTACCTGGAGCATGACGTGCAGCCACAGCATTTCGGCAGCATTCCGCAGGCGATCTGGTGGGCCACGGTGACGCTGACCACCGTGGGCTACGGCGACGTGGTGCCGGTCACCGACGGGGGCAAGGCCTTCGGGCTGCTGATCACGGTCGCCGGGGTGGGCATGGCGGCGCTGCCGGCGGGCATCCTGGCCTCGGGCTTCACCGCGGAGATCGAGCGCCGCCGCGAGCTGTACGAGCTGCGCGTGCGCGAGGCGCTGGAAGACGGCCACCTGAGCGCGCGCGAGCGACGTCGCCTGCACGATCTGGGGCGCCAGCTCGGCCTGGACGAGGGGCAGGTGGCGCTGGCCATCGAAAAGGAGGCGGAGGAGCTGATCGCCTGTCCGCATTGCGGCGAGCCGTTGGCGCCGCGTCGCAGGCACCCGCAGCGCTCCGGTCACTGAGCGGCGATCGCCTCCTCGCCGTGCGGGCACAGGGATTCGGCCTCGATGAACACCTTCTTCACCTCCGGATAGGCGGCCTTGATGGCGCGGTCTAGGCGGGCGATGGTGCGCTCCACCTCGGCGGCGTCCAGGTCGTCGCGGAAGTCGGCGCTCATGGTCACCAGCACGAAGTCGGGCCCCATGTGCATGGTGAGCAGTTCTTTGATCGCCTCCACCGCCGGTTCCTGCTCCACCAGCGCGCGGATGCCGGCGACCACCTCGCGGTTGGCGCTCTCGCCGATCAGCAGGCTCTTGGTCT
>CAZVIG010000296.1:0-3449 GCA_964627395.1 uncultured Sedimenticola sp. | reverse complement strand
CCGCCAGGCCTGGCGGCCACGGATCAGGCCAATCAGGCTCAGTACCGCGCCGGCGGTATAGGCGATGCCTGGCGGCATCATCAGTGCCCAGGGCGCCAGGATCGCAATAATGGCCGTCGAGAAGGCGACGAGCATGGACCACAGCTCGACCGGTGGCCGTAGCAGGGCCTCGATGGGATGGGCCCTCACTGCTCGATCCCGTGTACTGAAATCAGTACTGGATAATGCGAGATGCCCAGGGTCTTGGCGATGTCGCTGCCGGATGCGGGCAGAATGGAGAGCCCGCTGGCCAGTTCGGCGATCGATCGCAGATCATCCAGGGTATCGGCCTGCACCAGCATCCCCACCGCGCCGATCGCCTCGAGGCGATCACGGTGGATCCGTAACCACTGGCGTGACCGGGGATCCGAACCGATCAGGAAGAAAGGACGGGTGAAGGGGTGATCCTGCTTTCTCGCCTGTACCCGCCCTGGCGTCAGGCCCGGTGAGCGTATGGGCAACCAGCTCTTCGGATCGGCCGCTCCGAACGCAGGCTTCGAAAGGGTTGACTGCGGTCGAGGGGATACCTCGGGCGACTCGAACACGTCGAGATAGGGTGCGATAGGCTGTGTCTGGCCACTGTCATAGATGACTACCAACTCGGCCCGTGCCAGGCTGGATACGACCAGGCCAGCGCACATCAAACCGCCTATGATGGGACGGGGTAACTTCATGGGTCATTACCCCGCACCGACGATGCGTTGCCATCGGGCGGCGACCCGATGGCGGTACCGCTCGGCTCGCTGTGGATCGGCCGGCGCGTGATAACACCCCACGCTGGCCCACCAGTCCTGCCGGGCGTGAAAACACGCTTCCAGAATCGCCGCGCCAACCCGCAGGTTGTGGTAGGGATCGAGTGCCTGCCAGGGGGTACCGAGCCGGTCCTTGTGGTAATGCCAATTCACCTGCATCAGGCCGATATCGATGGAATGCCTGCCAGCCCGGAGCCACTTCATCAGCGCCTGCCACGCGGCCTGACGGGAATCGAAGAAATAGCCCCGGCCGCCCACATTCAGGGTCCAGGGCCAGGGTCGCCCAATCCCAGAACGGCCACTCTCGGTCAGGGCAACGGCATAGAGCACCGTGGATGGAATGCCGTGTTCCGCGGCCACCACGCTATACCCCGCTGGCACGGTCTCGGCGCTCCAGCCGGCGCGAAATGGGATCAGGCCACAGATGACGATCAGCCGGAGACTCTGCGTCAGATACCGGACCATGGTCACAGATCCGATGCCCGAATCGGAGCCAGATCGTCACCCCGACGACGCAGGACGTAGGGCACCTTGCCCTCCCCCTTGGTCAGTTTCTCCAACGCGCCCGCATCGTGATTGAGGGTGACCCGCCGGCTGCGAACCCATTTGGGATCGATCTCGTGATCCGAGGCCCAGTCGCGGACCGCCGCATCGTCGCCCGGTTCGATCCCGCTCAGGTAGATATCGATCCCGGCGATCTGGTCGATCCTTTTCAAGAGCTTGCCGAGCAACAGATCGCAGGATGGACAGTTGGGACGGGAGAAGAACAGCACACGGTCTGTCACCTGAAGCACATCCTTTTGCCCGATCTTCCGAGGCAGCCGATCGACATCGATCAGCCGCTCATTGGGGAAGAGTCGCTTGCCCGCCGCGTCGTAGGCGCGCTGAAACGCAAGAATGCGATCGACGTCCTCGCGCATGGCGCGCGCCCAGCGCTCGGCATATTTGCGGCGTTCCGCCTCGTCGCGGGCATGGATACCAAGCACCTCGATGGGCGATATGGTGGGCGGGCTGATGCTGCCGCGTATCCCCCGCATCAGCGTCTTGTAACGGCGCCATTCCTGCTCCGACAATCCCCAGGCGTTGGCACGTGCCCGATCCGTTGCCGTGAGCGGGGTCGTATCCGGTGACGAAAGACGCTGCCTGGTCTCTTCGATCCGGGTGTAGGATGTATCGGCTACCACCAGACTGGACGATGTCGCAAGCATCATCGCAAGGGTGATTTCCTTCCATCGGCTATTCATCCAGGCATCCCCCCTCACAGTCACCAACATGCTCGGAACGAGGCACCGTCAGATCCCGGTAGATCGGCTCATGGGTATGGCACGTGGTTTCTGTATGGAGCGCCACCGGATTGGCTGGAGAGACACCAACCGCATCTTGCCTATCGGTCTGTGCGGCATCCGCCTGCCTGGCCGATCCCTCCGTACTGGGCTGCATCGACCCCAAGGCCAATCCCCCAAAGAACAGCAAGATGGCGAGAACGATCTCCATGGGCTCTACCTCTGCAGCGTTACGGAATGGACCTGGCCGGCCGGTCCACGGAAGGTGACTCTGCCTTCCCGTCTGTCGATACGGGTGACCGACCAGCCGGCACGTCGATCACCCTGTTTCAGGAAGGCAACGCGCCCTGCCTGGGAGATGGCGACATAGGTCGTGTCGTCCCAGACATCGATGGCATCGACTCGGAAAGGTGGCGCTTTGGCCGGACGGGGTTTGGACTTCGCAGTCGCTTTGCGTTTTCTCACCTCGAGTGCGCGGACGTGCTTGGTGAGGGCATCCAGCTTCGTCGTGGCCTCGCGGATATGCTGGACCAACATGCGGTTGTTCTCATTCAGCTTGGCAATCGACGTCTCGATCGCCCGAAGGGAATCGCCCATGACCGAGAGGCGATGTTTCAGTTCCGAGCCCCGACTGGCCTGTGATTGGAATCCGTGCTCGATGCGGGCGGTAAGGGCATCGAGTCGCCGCTCGATTCGGCGGTACGCTTCATCTTCGGATGTCGTCTCGAAACCCTTCACTACGGTGGCGGGCAATACCGGTGCCTTGGTCTGTTTTGTCGTGGTGACGTTGGAATGGACCTCGCTCTGATCCAGGATCAGCCAGATTGCCCCGATCGCGACGATACCGATGACGACAGCCGCCAGCACGGATTTGTAGGACCGCCGGCGGGATGGCGAGGTGAACTCGAACTCCTCCAGCTCATCCACCAGAACGGTATCCTCCGCAGAATCTGATCGTTCCGACCGGTTCTCAGTGCTCATCCTTCGCACCTCCCTCATCGAGAACCGTTCGGAATTCCCGGCCGGAGACGTCTGGGCCGGCGCAACGCTCGAAGGTGATCAGCCGATGAACGGGATCCTGCACCAGAATGAAAGCCGGTCCGGACAAGGTCTGTAGCGCCTCACGCAGCGTTGTCGGCCCCAAGCTGCGATGAACCGCGGGAAGTGGCAATGCGAACAACGCCATCGTCTCCGAACTCACCCTTTCAGGACCAGCCAACCGGTACCCGCTGCGTTGCAACAGATACCGCACTGCCTCTCCGACGGTCTGAATGCGCTCGGGGAAACGGAGGGTCACCGTGGTCGACAGCAACTCGGCCTGTGCCGGCGTCGGCGCGGTGGTCGTGGTGGAATAGCGGCCGACCTGAATCTCCTT
>CAZVIG010000295.1:1402-3470 GCA_964627395.1 uncultured Sedimenticola sp. | reverse complement strand
GACTCGAAAGACACCCTGTTCGTCTTGTACCCCGAATTGCAGCATACAATGACGTGTGTTGCGCACCTGGGCCGCCAATCACCATGGGCTGCTGCCACTCTTGATATGGCGGCGGCGCTGCGTGAGGACCCCGCCGTGGTGTCCGCCCTGGAGGGCATGGGGCTCTTTTCCGTTTGGTGTGGGTAAGGCTGTCCAGTCCCTGGCGGCCGCGTAGGTGGGTGGGGGACAATCCTCCTTCATCACCCACCGCTTCCGAAGGAGGACACGCCCATGGACCACACCTCGCTGTTCACCGCCGCTCTGGGCCTGCAGGCACCCTGGGAGGTCACCCGGGTGGCCTTCGATCCGACCAAGGGACGCATCGACTTCGAGGTGGGTTTCCGCCCGGGCACCCGCTTTGCCTGCCCCGCCTGTGGGGCAGAAGGCCAACCGGTGCACGACACCCTGCCGCGCAGCTGGCGCCATCTGAACTTCTTCCAGTACCAGGCCTATATCCACGCCTGCGTGCCGCGGGTGCGCTGCAGCGCCTGCGGCAAGACCCGACAGGTGCCGGTGCCCTGGGCCCGGCCGGGCAGCGGTTTCAGCCAGCTCATGGAGGCCCTGATCGTGACCCTGTGCCGGGCCATGCCGGTGCGCCAGGTGGCCGCCTTGCTGCAGGTGCGTGACATGCGCCTCTGGCGGATCCTGGATCACTACGTGACCGCGGCCCGGGCGCGGGAGGACTTCTCCCAGGTCCGCGCCGTGGGCGTGGACGAGACCGCGGCCCGGCGTGGTCACGACTACATCAGCCTGTTCTGCGATCTGGAGGGGCCCCGGGTCCTGTTCGGCACCGAGGGCCGCAAGGCGGCGGTGTTCGAGCGCTTTGTCGATGACCTGGAGGCCCATGGCGGCTGTGGGGAGAACATCAAGGACCTGTGCATGGACATGTCGACCAGTTTCCGTGCCGGGGCCCAGGCCCAGCTGCCCTGGGCGGCGATCACCTTCGACGAGTTCCATGTCATCGCCCTGGTCAACGAGGCGGTCGATGCCGTGCGCCGGGCCGAGGTCAGGGAACGCCCCGAGCTCAAGCGCTCGCGCTATCTCTGGCTCAAGGACAAGCAGGCCTGGCGCCGCCCGCAGATCCTGCAGTTCCACGACCTCTCGCGCCGAGGCCTGAAGACCCACCGCGCCTACCGCATCAAGGAGGCCCTGCGGGAGATCTTCGCCACGGCCGCCAATCCCGCAGAGGCCGAGGTCTTGCTCAACCGGTGGTACAGCTGGGCGCGCCGTTGCCGCCTGGAGCCCATCAAGGCGGTGGCCGCCACCCTCAAGCGCCACTGGCAGGGGATCCTCAACGCCTTCGACTCGCGCCTGAGCAACGGCCCGGTGGAAGCGATCAACGCCCTCATCCAGGCCGCCAAGGCCCGTGCCCGTGGCTATCGCAGCCCGCAACGCCTGATCACCATGGCCTATCTGATCGCGGGGGATCTCAGGCATCTGCCGGCCTCGCCCTTCGCAACGGCAACAGCACCTCAGGGGCGGCCATGAGGGCGCGCCAGCTACAACGGGTTACCCACAGGATTCCCTGAATCCGTGACTTCAATTTGATGGCTCAGAAAAGAACGCCGATTCAGTCTGGGACAATGGGGTTTCAAAGGGTGAAAGCCAGACCCGAATCGCCAACAGGGGTTCGGCGGCCCTTTTGAGACGAATGAATGAGCGCTTTTCTCACCTGGGCGAAGCATGGCGGCACGGGCCACCGGCGGGCCCCCTTGGCCCGTGTCCGCGCCTTGGTGTTGTGAGGCGGGGTCTGCCCCTAGCCACTGGCCAGGGCGTGGTAGACCTGACGGAACGAGGCCAACCCCGGGCAGTGGGCCCCAAAGCGCAGGCGCAGCCGGCGGCCGCTGTGGATCAGACGTGCGGCCAGCATCATGAGCTCCTGGATGACGGTGCGCAGGCGCCGGCGCCTGGCGGGGTGGCGGATCGGCGCCTGCGGGCCCAGCAGGCCGACCAGGCCGATCCAGCGCAGGATGTTGTAGGCCAGGGCGGCGCAGGAGAGCACCAGGTCGTTGGTGTCGAACTTGCCCGA
>CAZVIG010000295.1:0-1302 GCA_964627395.1 uncultured Sedimenticola sp. | reverse complement strand
TGTAGGCCAGGGCGGCGCAGGAGAGCACCAGGTCGTTGGTGTCGAACTTGCCCGAGGGCAGGCGCTCCAGGTCCAGGTCGCTCTTGTACTCGCTGTGGAACTGCTCGCTGGTGGCGTGCCCGGCATACAGGGTGATGACCTGCTCGGCGCTGGCGGCCTCGCTGTCCAGGCTCGTCCACCAGCCCTCCAGTTCGATCTCGGGGATGAGCAGGTGCTGGCCGTGGCGGTCGATGGTGCGCTCGGTGAGACGCACCACCCGCCGCACCGTATGGATCTGTCCGCCCAAGTGCTCCTCAATGCGCTGGTCCATGAGCCCCACCCGCTTGCCGGGTCGGGGCTGGACCCAGCGGGCCTCTCGTTCGGCCCTGGCCAGCCAGGCGTCGGTATCTTGCTGGCGCGGGTTCCACTTGATGAGGAAGTCGGCCCCGGCCTGGATCAGCTGGGCACGATTGGCCCGCGCATCGTGGGCACTGTCCAGGCGCACCAGCAGGGGCGCACGGGTGAGCCGCCGGCTGGCATCGAGCGCGCGCTCCAGCACATAGGCGAACTCCTTCTGGCTGTGCCAGCTGCCCTCGCGCAGCTCCAGGGCCACGGTCCAACCCTCAGCGCCCAGATAGGCCGCCACCGGCGCATAGCCGTCGAAGCCATGGTAGGTACGGGACACCCCTTCCTTGGCGGTGCGGCTGTTGTCCATGGGAAAGACATCGATGTCCAGCGGCACATGGCCGCTGTCCAGGGCGGTGACCGGCGCCCCCACCCGCTGCACGAAGTCCACGGCGGCCGCGTCCACGTACTCGGCCAGGGCACGGGCATCCTGGTCGAAGCGCTGGCGCAGCCGGGCCGCCGAGGGCAGCTGGCGGATGCCCAGGGCGGACAGAAAGAAGCGGTCGCCGCGGGCGTTGTCCACCGCCTCGAAGTCGCTCTTGCCCAAACACAGCTGACCCACATAGGCGCGGATCAGCTCGATGTTGGGGATGCCATGGCGCTTCGGGATGTTGCGTAACGACCTGCGCAAGTCGGTGTATCGGTTCAGGGCCAGGCCGACCAGCGCCAGGCCGGCCTGCGGGGTGTAGAGCTCGTGGTCGGACTGCTCAATCTGGAAGCGGCGCACCAGTTCACCTGCGGGGTGAGTTTTCGGATGAGCCTATTGTGCCGGATTTCTCACCAAAGATCAGTGGGTTACGGTCAAATCGAGTGTGGGGAAGTCACGGATTCAGGTTTATGGTAGTCGCTTTACTTATGTGTTTGGTCCCGGATGATTCCATCAGCCAGAGGAGCTATCCTCTGTTCGTGGCTCGAGCC
>CAZVIG010000294.1:0-3476 GCA_964627395.1 uncultured Sedimenticola sp. | reverse complement strand
CCGGAGGGGCACGACGCCATCTTCTGGCGCGCATTGAAAGTGAACGATCACTTACCGTAAACAGCTTATGTAACAAAGCGTTAGCGAGCGACGGCCGGTTGTGGATAACTCCCGGTTTTGGGGCTAGAATCGGTGCTCCCGCCTCCTGCGAGAGGCGCGGCGGCACAACCACAGACGGGGGACCACCCTCGCCCATCGAACACCAAGAATACGACAGGGACATTGACCATCGACGCCTGGGACAACCTTCTCGAACGCATCGGCCGGGACATCCCCGAGCAGCAGTTCAACACCTGGATCCGCCCGCTGCAGTGCGTGCAGCAGGAGGATCGGCTGCGCCTGATGGCGCCCAACGCCTTCGTCCTGGACTGGGTACGCAAACATTATCTGGACAAGCTGCAGTCCTATCTGGGCGAGGTGGACCGGGAGGGTGCCCTGCAGATCAGTCTCGAGATCGGCTCCGCGCCGCGCGAGGCGCGGCCGCACACCGCGCCGGCGGAAAAGGATAGGCCCCGCGCCGGCCACCGCGTCGCCCCCGCCGGCGAGCGTCCCGCCGCATCGGACGAGCTGCCCACCACCAACCGGGACTTCACCTTCGAGACCTTCGTGGAGGGCAAGTCCAACCAGCTCGCGCGTGCCGCCGGCATCCAGGTGGGGGAGAATCCGGGGCGCATGTACAACCCGCTGTTCATCTACGGCGGCGTGGGCCTGGGCAAGACCCACCTGATGCACGCGGTGGGCAACCTGATCAAGCAGAACGACCCCTCGGCACGGGTGCTCTACATGCATTCCGAGGGCTTCGTGGCAGAGATGGTCAAGGCGCTGCAGCACGGCACCATCGAGCAGTTCAAGCGGCGTATGCGCGGGGTCAACGCCCTGCTGATCGACGACGTCCAGTTCTTCGCCGGCAAAGAGCGCTCCCAGGAGGAGTTCTTCCACACCTTCAACGCCCTGTTCGAGACCCGCCAGCAGATCGTGCTCACCAGCGACCGCTTCCCCAAGGAGGTGGACGGCCTGGAGGACCGCCTCAAGTCGCGCTTCGGCTGGGGCCTGACCGTCTCCATCGACCCGCCCGACCTGGAGACCCGGGTCGCCATCCTGATGAGCAAGTCGCAGCAGTTGTTCGGTATCGAACTGCCCTCCGAGGTTGCCTTCTTCATCGGCAAGCATGTGCGCTCCAACATCCGGGAGCTGGAGGGGGCGCTGCGGCGGATCAACGCCAACGCCCAGTTCACCGGCCAAGAGATCACCATCGAGTTCGCGCGCGAGGCGCTGCGCGACATGATCGACGCCCAGGCGCGCATGGTGACCCTGGAGAACATCCAAAAGACCGTGGCGGAGTATTTCAAGATCCGCGTCTCGGATCTGCTCTCCAGCAAGCGCAGCCGCACCATCGCCCGCCCGCGCCAGATCGCCATGGCGCTGGCCAAAGAACTGACCAACCACAGCCTGCCCGAGATCGGCGAGGCCTTCGGCGGCCGCGACCACACCACGGTGCTGTATGCGACCCGCAAGGTGGCCGAGCTGCGCGAGTCGGACGTGCATGTGGCGGAAGACTACAACAACCTGTTGAGAACCCTGAGCAGTTGATGTGCAGAAACGAACCGCCGCGGAGGAGCCGGGTCATGAACGAAACTTATCCACAGCGCGCCCACAGCTCCCGCGCCAGTCATACCGGGGTTGTCGAGACCGGAAACTGAACGCAACCGATTGAATGAAAAGCGATTGTTACCAGAGCCCGAAGTTCTCCCCAGGCCCAATAACAGCAATAAGTGTTTTTGATTAAATTCCTTTTATAGATTAGCGGAGCGCCCTGCCATGAAGATCAAGGCCAACCGGGAACAACTGCTCGGTCCCCTGCTGAAAGCGAGCAGCGTGGTGGAACGCCGCCAGACTCTGCCCATCCTGTCCAATGTGCTGATCGCCGCGGCCCCGGGCACGGTCCGGTTCACCGCCACCGACCTGGAGGTGGAACTGTCCACCAGCGCCCCCGCGGAGGTGGACGGAGAGCTGGAGTTCACCCTGCCGGCGCGCAAGCTGGTGGACATCTGCAAGGCGCTGCCGGAGGGTGCGGACATCACCCTGGACATCGAGGGCGACAAGGCGACCCTGCGCTCCGGCCGCGGCCGTTTCACCATGGGCACCCTGCCGGCGCAGGACTATCCCAGCATCGAGCCCTCGGCGGCCAGCGAACGGCTGAGCCTTTCCGAAGGGGTGCTCAAGCGGCTGATCGACAAGACCGCCTTCGCCATGGCCCACCAGGACGTGCGCTACTACCTCAACGGCCTGCTGCTGGAGGTGACCGGTGACCGGGTCCGCGCGGTGGCCACCGACGGCCACCGCCTGGCGCTGTGCGATGCCCAACAGGAGACGGGCACAGGCAGCGATATCCAGGTGATTCTGCCACGCAAGGCGGTGCTCGAACTGGGGCGGCTGCTGAGCGACAGCGAGGATGCGCTGGAGCTGGAGATCAGCAACAGCCATGTGCAGGCGCGTTTCGGAGAGACCCTGTTCACCTCCAAGCTCATCGACGGCCGCTTTCCCGACTATGAGCGGGTCATGCCCGGCGGCGACGCCCAGGAGCTGCGCGCCGACCGGGACAGTCTGCGCCAGGCGCTCACCCGCACCTCCATCCTGTCCAACGAGAAATTCCGGGGGATACGCTTCCGCCTCGCTCAGGGGCTGTTGCATCTCCAGGCCCACAACCCGGAACAGGACGAGGCGGAGGAGGAGCTGGAGGTGGACTACCAGGGCAAGGACCTGACCATCGGCTTCAATGTGGGCTATCTGCTGGACGTGCTGGGGGTGATCGACACCGAGACGGTGAGCATGGCGCTGATCGATTCCAACTCCAGCACCCTGATGACACCGGCGGACAGCAACGAATGCCGCTACGTGGTCATGCCCATGCGGCTCTGATGACCGGCACCGGCCAGAACAGAGGATCGGGAGAAGGGGCCGTAGGGCCCCTTTTTCGATGATGTTTCAGCGGATAGAGATTGAGGATCTGCGGATCATCCAGGACATGGATCTGGTTCTGGAGCCCGGGATCGACCTGGTGGTGGGAGACAACGGCGCCGGCAAGACCACGGTGCTGGAGGCGCTCCATCTGCTTGCGACCGGGCGCAGCTTCCGGCACAGGGAGACCGCGCCGCTGATTCGGGAGGGCGCCGAGGCGGTCTCGCTGGTGGGCCGTTTCACCGATGCCATGGGTGGTCGCCATGTACTGGGGATGCGAAAGGGCCGCGACCGGCTGGAGGTGCGGTTGGACGGGCGTTCCTCGCTGCGGCGCTCCGAGGTGGTGGCGATGCTGCCGGTGCAGTTCATCGGTGCGGACCCTCAGCAACTGGTTTCCGGGGCACCGGAGCTGCGCCGGCAGTTCCTGGATGCCGGATTGTTCCACGTGGAACCTGGCTATCTCTCTCTGCTGCAACGCTATCACCGGGTGCTGGATCAGCGGAACGCGGCGCTACGTC
>CAZVIG010000293.1:0-3484 GCA_964627395.1 uncultured Sedimenticola sp. | reverse complement strand
TGGCCCACGGCGACGTAGATGCACTTAACGCCGGTGCCCTTCTGGTTGATGATGGTGTCGATGGCGATCGCCGACTTGCCGGTCTGGCGGTCGCCGATGATCAGCTCGCGCTGGCCGCGGCCGATGGGCACCATGGAGTCGATGGCCTTGATGCCGGTCTGCACCGGCTGGTCCACCGACTGGCGTGCGATCACGCCCGGGGCGATCTGCTCGATGGGCGCCGAGCACTTGGCCTCGATGGGGCCCTTGCCGTCGATGGGGTTGCCCAGGGCGTCCACCACGCGGCCCAGCAGTTCGGGACCGGTGGGCACCTCGAGGATCTTGCCGGTGCATTTCACCGGGTCGCCCTCGGTGATGCCCTTGTAGTCGCCCAGCACCACGGCGCCGACCGAGTCGCGCTCCAGGTTCAGGGCCAGGCCGTAGACACCGCCCGGGAACTCCAGCATCTCGTAGGACATGGCGTCGGCCAGGCCGTGGATGCGGACGATGCCGTCGGTCACGCTGACCACGGTGCCTTCGTTGTGCGCCTCGGCGGACACATCGAAGTTCTCGATCTTCTTCTTGATCAGCTCGCTGATTTCAGAGGGGTTCAATTGCATGGTTGCGTACCCTGATTAAAGTCCTAATTCGTGCGCCAGCTGGTCGAGCTGCCCCGCCACCGAGCCGTCGATCACCATGTCGCCGGCGCGCAGGCGGAAGCCGCCGATCAGCGCCGGGTCCTCGTGGGCCTGGATGCGGACCTCGCGCCCCAGCTTCGCCTTCAGCGCCTCGGCCAGCACCTGCTCCTGGGCCGGCTTGAGCGGATAGGCGGTGGTCAGATCCACCTCCACGGTGCCCTCGTGCTCGGCCTTGCGCTGCTCGTAGAGCACGGCGATCTCTGGCAGCACCGTGAGGCGGCCGTTCTCGGCCAGCAGGCGGACCAGGTTCTGGCCCTCCTCGCTGAGGCGGCCGCCGCCGATCTCCAGCATCAGCTCGGCCTTCTGGGCGCGGCTCAGCTCGGGGCTGGCCAGCAGGCGCGCCAGGGTCTCGTCCCGGGCGGCGGTGCCCAACAGGGCCAGCATCTCGGACCAGAGGTCCAGCTTGTCGGTCTCCACCGCCCGCTGAAACACCGCTTCGGCGTAGGGGCGGGCGATTGTGGTTGCGTCTCCAGCCATGGCTCTGCCTTATATCTGCTTGGCGACGGCTTCGACGATGTCCTTGTGCGCCTCGGCGTCGATCTCGCGGCGCAGGATCTTCTCCGCGCCGGCGACCGCCAGCTCGGCCACCTTGGAGCGCAGTTGCTCGCGTGCCTTGTTGAGTTCCTGCTCGATCTCCGCCTGGGCCGCGGCGAGCTGCCGCGCGCCCTCTTCCTGGGCCTTGCCCTTGGCTTCCTCGATGATCAGGGCGGCCTGCTTCTCGGCCTTGGCGGTGATCTCGGCGGCCTGCTGCTTGGCCTCGTGCAGGTACTGGGTGGCGCGCTCGCGCGCCAGTTCCTGCTCGTGCTGGCCGCGCTCGGCGGCGGCCAGGCCGTCTGCGATCTTGGCCTTGCGCTCGTCCATCGCCTTGACCAGCGGCGGCCACACGAACTTCATGGTGAACCACACGAACACCGCGAAGGACAGCAGCTGGGCAATGAGCGTCAGGTTGATATTCATCCCGAAACCTCGTTCAGACGAGAGTTGAATACGTGTACTGCGAGGATCGTCCTTACAGCGCGAACATCACGTACATGCCCAGGCCGACCGCGATCATGGGCACCGCGTCGGTCAGGCCCATGACGATGAAGAACTGGGTGCGCAGCATGGGGATGAGTTCCGGCTGGCGGGCGGCGCCTTCCAGGAAGCGACCGCCGAGGACGCCGATGCCGATGGCAGCGCCGACAGCGCCGAGGCCGAGCATGATTGCAGCAGCGATGATGAGCAGGGCTTGTGCCATTTCCATGATTGTCTCCCGTTGAGTATTGCCAGGTAGTTCGAAGTGGTTGAAATCAGTGATGTTCGGCGTGCGCCATGTCCAGGTACACGATGGTCAGGGTCATGAAGATGAACGCCTGCAGGGTGATCACCAGGATGTGGAACACCGCCCAGACGAACTGCAGCGCACCGCCGAACAGCCCCATCACCCAGCCCGCGCCATACATCAGCGAGATCAGGATGAAGATCATCTCGCCGGCGTACATGTTGCCGAACAGACGCAGCGAGAGCGAGATCGGCTTGGCCAGCAGGTTGACGCCCTCGAGGATCAGGTTGATCAGGGTGGTGAAGGGCTTGAGCAGCAGGTTGTCGGTCTGGAAGGGCATGCCGGTCAGTTCGCCGACGAAGCCGCCCACGCCCTTGACCTTGATGCTGTAGTAGATGATCAGGAAGAACACCCCCAGCGCCATGGCGAAGGTGACGTTGGGGTCGGTGCTGGGCACCACCTTCATGAAGTGCGCGATGCCCAGGCCGTGATCGCCCAGCACATAGGGGATCAGATCCACCGGCACCAGGTCCATGAGGTTCATCAGGAACACCCAGACGAAGATGGTCATCGCCAGGGGCGCGATCAGATCGTTCTTGGCGCTGAAGGAGCCGCGCACGCTCTCGTTGACGAAATCGACGATCATCTCGACGAAGTTCTGCAGCCGCCCCGGCACCCCGGCGCTGGCCTTCTGCGCGGCCTTGTAGAAATAGTAGGAGAACAGCACCGCCAGCCCGATCGACCAGAACAGGGTATCCACATGGATGGCCCAAAAGCCCATCTCACGGGCCTCCTCGGCGTTGTGCGCGAAGGACCAGCCATTCACCGGGTGATTGCCGAAGGTGAGATTGGTCAGGTGGTGCTTGATGTACTCAGCGGATGTGATTTCGTTGCCAGCCATCGTCCGTCTTCTCTCAGCCGGCGACCTTGTTCGCCAGCAGCGGGGGTAATACCTGTACGATCAGAAACGCGCCAAACAGGGCCAGGGGCTGGAGGTCCGGCAGGGCATACATCGCCGCCCCGAAGACAGCGACCACCACCAGCAGCTTGACCACCTCTCCACCATAGAAGCCGGCCACGATGCGCCCCGGCTCCTGCGCCCGATAGCGACCAAAGACCCAGTATGCGAAGACCGCGCTGCCCAGCAGGGCGGCCAGGCCGCCGAGGAAGGCGTCGCGCGACACCCGGCCACCGAGCGGCAGCGCCAGCAGGGTGACCGCCACCAGGGTGACGAGCTGCGTCAGCAGCAGTCGTTTCGCTCGCCGGGCATCCAGGTTGTGCATGACAGGTTCTCCGCTGCCCGACAGAGCCTTGGTCAAAGCGGGGCGCAGTATAAGCAGGCGGTGTAATAAGGTCAAACGATAGTTTGATAAATAAAGTCGCACATTCTGCACGGTCGGCGCCCGGCGCCCTTTCCCCGACTTTCCCGACCCGGCGGCGGGCGGCTTTGTGGGAGGGGCTTCAGCCCCGACTGCCGGACAACGCCGATCGGGGCGTCGCGGCTGAAGCCGCTCCCACAGGCTTGAGGGGGAAATCTCCGGAGGCC
>CAZVIG010000292.1:0-3509 GCA_964627395.1 uncultured Sedimenticola sp. | reverse complement strand
GGCCGGGTTGACGGTGTTCTTGGTGTTCTGATTACGCATGATCGTAATCTGCTTGCCGTTCACCGTGCCCTCGAACTTCTTCAGGGTGGGGGTGATGCCGACCTTGAGGTCGGCGGCGCCGGCGATGCCGGCGAAGATCAAGGTTGCGGCGAGTGTGCCGGTCTTGATGAGAGTGTCGATTTTCATGGGATGCTTATCTCCTAAGGTGATCGTCGGTTGCTGATTTTCGTTTTGGACGCACGCCGGCGTCCGGGGTGGAAGTGATCTCAATCACATTCCGGTTCTTCGTCCTCTTCGCCTTCCGATTTTCCGCTACCTTCCTGTTTAGCGCCGTCCTCGGCTGCAACACAGGCGGGCCCCGTCGAAACCGAGGCGAACGCCGTGGCCTGCCAGGCCAGGGCACAGACGAGTGCGACGAGAAGAAATTGAATAAACCGCATCGGGTTACCTCCAGCGGACCATCTCGGTCCTGTTGATCGGATACAGGTCTGGCGCCTGCTCGTTTGCACTTGCACTTCCTTTTGGGGGAAGTCTCTCTCCTTGGCTGGGCCGGACTATAACCAAAAAATCGTCCCGCGCAAACATCCAGTAGCAAAGTCTAATGTACTGATTGATAAGGAAAAATCCGACATTCCTGCCAAATTGAAGTGGCAGTGTGGCAGAAGTGGCAGTAGTCGGTTCGGTGGGGAACGGGATGCTGTTCGAGGTATCGGGTTTCGGGTTAGAGTGCGACCGAAATGCCCGATTCCGACGCTTATGACGAGGTGTCCCGTGTTCCGATCGCTGTTACTTTGCTGCCTGCTGTGGCTGTCGTTGCCCGCCATTGCCGCCGAGACCCCGGACTATGCCCGCGAACAGCGCCTGGCCGCGGAGATCGTCGATGCCATCCTCGACGGCGAGCCGGTGGACCTTCAGGCCGGAGACAGGAGCTTCCTCGGCATCTTCACCGCGGCGGACGCGCCCCGCGGCAACGTATTGATCCTGCATGGGCGCGGTTTCCACCCCGACTGGCCGAACGTGGTGCAGCCGCTGCGCGTCGGCCTGGTGGAGCAGGGCTGGAACACCCTTTCCATCCAGCTTCCGGTGCTGGAGAAACAGGCGAAGTATTACGACTATGTGGGGATCTTCGACGACGCCATGCCGCGCATCGAGGCGGCGCTCGACTTTCTGGAGCGGCAGGGCGGCGGGCCATCGATCATCGTGGCCCATAGCTGTGGCTCGCACATGGCGCAGCATTGGATCCTGGAACGGGGCAAGGCGGCGCTGGAGCGTTTCGACGGCTATGTGGGCATCGGCATGGGGGCCACCGATTACCGCCAGCCCATGGTGGAGCCCTTCGCCCTGGACCGGATGCCCATGCCGGTGCTGGATCTCTATGGGGAGAACGACTATCCGGCGGTGTTGCGCATGGCGCCGCAGCGCCTGGAGATGATGAAGAAGGCGGGGAATCCCGCTTCACGACAGGTGAAGGTGCCCGATGCAGACCACTATTTCGTGGACCGCGACGAGGCCCTGCTGGAGGCGGTGGGCGACTGGCTGGATACCGTCTTTCCGCCCGACGACTGAGCGAGATCCCGCTTCAGACGTGACGGCAGCGGCCGCTGGCACCTTCGCGCAGCGCGGCGGGGTCCACCCAGACTTTGCCGTCTTCCACCTTCACGCGGTAGCTGCAGATGGGCTCTTCGGCCGGCTCCTCGTCCGGCTCGCCGGTGGCCAGATCGAACCAGCTCCCGTGCAGCGAGCACTTGATGCGACCCTCGCGGATGCAGCCCAGGGCCAGGGAGTAGTCCTCGTGGGTGCACAGCTCGTCCACCACGTAGAAGTCGTCGCCGGCGCGCACCAGCAGCAGGCGGCGGCCGTCCAGCTCGAAGGGCTTCATCTCATTCGGGGCCAGTTCGTCGGCCTCGGCGATCGCCACGAAGCCCGGGGCGCTCATCGGCCCACCCGCTCGGCGGCGCGCCCGGAGTCGAGCACCTCGCGTACCTGGTCCGCCGCCGTGGCGAGGTCCGGGGCACGTCCCAGGTGGTGCAGGATCAGGGCCGCCGAATAGACCAGGGAGTCGTAGGTGGGGCCCTTCTCGCCGCGCAGCGCCGCCAGTCCCAGCTCGGCGGCGCGCTGCGCGCCGGCGGCGGTGTCGGTGATGGTCACCGCGCCTTCGCCTTTGGGCGTCTGGGGCAGGTCCTCGGGGATGGGAACGCAGCGATGCTCCTGCTCGATGCCCAGGACGGCCGGGTCGATGTCATGACCGCTTTCCTCCCCGCCGTCGTGATAGGCGAAACACCTCCCTGGCTGGCGCAGCGAGGGGATGACCCCGCCTTCCACGCCGCGGATCAGGAGGGCGCTGTCGAAGCCGGCATGCCGCGCCAGGTCGGCGTACACCGGCGGATAGGGCTTGTGCACATAGCCGGTCACGAAGTGGGTCCTGCCGCGCGCCACCAGCGGCTTGGCCAGCACCTCCACGGTGGTGATCACCGAGCGCTTGATCATCTTGCGCCGCAGCTCCACCAGATCGTGCAGCTTCGGGTTGTACTGCGCCTGGTCCACATAGGCCCAGCCGATGCCGGGGTCGGCGAGACGTGCCGCCGCAGCCGTGGTGTCCCGGTCCACGTCCACGCCGGCGGCGGCCAGCACGTGGCGGTGGGTGATGCCGTACTTGGGGCCCACCCGGTCCAGGCCATGGCTGACCGTGGGGATGCCCAGCTCGGCGAGCAGCGGCGGCAGGAAGGGCGAGGCGGGCAGGGTGCGGTTGTAGCCGTCGTAGGGGTCGGCCAGGTCGAGCAGCTCGTCCACCTCGACGGTGGCGCGCCGGGTGGTGTCCAGGATCGCCTGCAGGGCGCCGCGGTTCTCCTCGCGGGTCTCGCGCTTCATGCGCAGGGCGATGAGGAAGATCGCCGCGCGCACCGGGTCCACCGCGTTCTGGATGACGCCCAGCAGGCCCAGCCGGGCCTCCTCCTGGCTGATGTCCTTGGACAGGTCGGGTCCGGTGGCGATGCGCTGGATGATGGAGAACATCATCCGGTCCAGCTCCTCGGGATCGGGCAGGGAAACGGCGTCGTTCATGGTCGGTTCCAGGTGGTGGGGAAATCGGTGGCGCAGTATAGGACAGGGCCTGCGGCGATCAACCGACAAAAAGGGCTGGAATCGCCTCCTCCGGGACGCTGCGGGAAAGGCTCCCGGCTCAGTCGTCTATCCAGCGCCGCAGCAGGTCGCCGTAGGCGTCGATGCGCCGGTCGCGCAGGAAGGGCCAGATGCGCCGCACCTGCTCGCTGCGCCCGAGGTCGATCTCCGCCAGCAGCAGGGTCTCTTCGGTATCCGCCTCGGCCAGCAGCTCGCCCTGGGGGCCGCAGACGAAGGAATGACCCCAGAAGTCGCTGCCCGGCCCGCCCGCCAGCGGCGAGGGCAGCGCCGCCTTCGGCCTGCCTCCCGTCCAGGCCACCACCCGGCAATTGTGGACCACCAATACGCAGGTGAATTTCTGCGCCCGGGCCTATCCAGCGGTGCCGACAGAG
>CAZVIG010000291.1:0-3532 GCA_964627395.1 uncultured Sedimenticola sp. | reverse complement strand
TCCACGATGTCCACCCCGGTGATGGCCTCGGTGATGGTGTGCTCCACCTGCACCCGGGTGTTCATCTCCATGAAGTAGAAGCGGTCGTGCTCGTCGAGCAGGAACTCCACGGTGCCGGCGTTGGTGTAGCCCACCGCCTTGGCGGCGATCACCGCCAGGCCGCCGATGTACTGGCGCTGCGCCTCGTCGAGCTGCGGCGAGGGGGCGATCTCGATCAGCTTCTGGTTGCGCCGCTGGATGGAGCAGTCGCGCTCGTAGAGATGGATGGCGTTGCCCTGGCTGTCGGCCAGCACCTGCACCTCGATGTGGCGCGGGTTGACCACGCACTTCTCCATGAAGACGTCGGCGCGGCCGAAGGCCTTGGTGGCCTCGGAGATGACGCGCTCGTAGTTGTGGCGCAGCTCCTCCGCCGAGTCGCAGCGGCGGATGCCCCGCCCGCCCCCGCCGGAAGTGGCCTTGAGCATCACCGGGTAGCCCAGCTCCTCGGCCACCTCCAGCGCCTGCTCCACGTGTTCCAGGTTGTCGTCGGTGCCGGGGGTGACCGGCAGGCCGGCGGCGATCATCGCCTTGCGCGCCTCGGTCTTGTCGCCCATGCGCCGGATCACCTCCGCGCGCGGGCCGATGAAGGTGATGCCGCGACGCTCGCACACCTCGGCGAACTCCGCGTTCTCGGACAGGAAGCCGTAGCCGGGATGGATGGCATCGCAGCCGGTGGCCACCGCCAGGTTGACAATGCGATGCACGTTCAGATAGCCGGCCAGCGGGTCCTCGCCCAGGCTGTAGGCCTCGTCCGCCTTCTTGACGTGCAGCGAGAACTTGTCCGGCTCGGTGTAGATGGCCACCGAACGGATGCCCATCTCCGCACAGGCGCGGATGATGCGGACGGCGATCTCGCCGCGGTTGGCGATCAGGATCTTGCGGATGATCATCGGCCTGCCATCGTGAGTCGAATCCCGCGCATTCTGCCCCAGCGCCGCCGCCGGGTCGATAGGGATCTCCCCCGGTGGTGTACTGGATTGAAATAGCCAATAATCCCGCCATCGCGTCAGAGGAGGACGAGATGAAAGGCCGAACCCTGGTGACGGGGGCACTGATGATGGCGCTGGGCGTGATCGCGGGCACCGCCGGCCTGCTGGAGATGGAGCGAATGCGCGAGCTGCGCGAGAACGGCCTGGCCGCCGAGGCCCGCGTGGTGGCGATCGACAGCTACCGGGAGAAGTCCACCAGCCCGGTGAGCTACATCCCGGTGCTGGAGTGGACCACCGGCGACGGCCGCAGCGTGCGCGCACCGGCCGGATTCTCCTCGCCGCGACAGGAAGACTGGCGCATCGGACAGCGCTTCACCGTGCGCTACGACCCGCAGCAGCCGCAGCGCCGCTTCCTGGTGGAGCGTCCCGACCGGCCGGCGCTGGCCGCGTTGGTGGACCATCTGGGCCTGGTCATCGGCGCCATCTTTTTGATCGCAGGACTGGCGGTCTTTATCAGCGGCCTGCGCCGACGGCCCGCCTGATCCCATCATGACCCCACCCGAGATGCGAGCAGCGCCATGAACGAGACCCCCTACAGCCAGATTTTCCGCGCCCCTGCCGGACAGGTGGACCTCTCCGCCATCGACCCGCGCGAGACCCTGGGCCTGGAATCGAAGAAGCAGGCGAAGAAACTGATCCGCCGCTACGCCGAGCGGATGCGCGAGCTGCAATACCTGCTGTACGCCGAGGGCCGGCACTCCCTGTTGATCGTGCTGCAGGCGATGGACGCCGGCGGCAAGGACGGCACCATCCGCCATGTGCTCGGCTGGATGAACCCCCAGGGCTGCCGCGTCGTCCCGTTCAAGGTCCCCACCCCCGAGGAGCGCGCCCACGACTTCCTGTGGCGCGTCCATCCCCATGCGCCGGGGCGCGGCCAGGTGGCGATCTTCAACCGCTCCCACTACGAGGACGTGCTGGTGGTGCGGGTGCACGACCTGGTGCCGCGCGCCGTCTGGTCGCAGCGCTACGAGCAGATCAACGCCTTCGAGTCCCTGCTGGCGGCCAACGGCACGCGGATCCTCAAGTTCTTCCTCCACATCAGCCCCGAGGAGCAGCTCGAGCGCTTCCGCAAGCGCCTGGAGAACCCCGCCAAGCAATGGAAGATCTCCGAGGCCGACTACGCCGAGCGCGCCTACTGGGACCAGTACCAGGCCGCCTATGCCGACGCACTGGAACGGTGCAATCCCGACCACGCCCCCTGGTTCGTGATCCCCGCCGACCGCAAGTGGTTCCGCAACCTGGCGATCTCCCGCATCGTGGTGGAAACCCTCGAGTCCCTCGATATGCAGCTCCCCCGCCCCAAGGTGGACATCGAGGCGATCCGTCGCAAGTACCTGGCCGAGGCGAAGCACGGCACCGGGAGCTGAGGCGCGCAAGGGCGGTCCCGTGACCGGGATCACGCCCGAACCCGCTTCCCGTTGACCTGCCGCAAGGCACGCCGCCGCCGCAGGTGCCATGCTTCGGCCATCGGGATCTCCATCCCGTCCCGCCACTGCAGCGACGCCGTCTGTCGCCGTGACCGAACCGATCCGCCGAGGAGCGACCCATGACGCGATACGTCCGCTGGTTTTCCGAACTCACCATCGACGACATCCCCCTGGTCGGCGGCAAGAACGCCTCCCTGGGCGAGATGTACCGCGAGCTGACCCCGCAGGGGATCCGGGTCCCCAACGGCTTCGCGGTGACCGCCGAGGCCTATCGCCACACCCTGGACGAGGCCGGCGCCTGGGAGCCGCTGCACGAGGCGATGGCCGGGCTGGACCCGGACGACGTCGAGGACCTGGCGCGGCGCGGCGCCAGGGCGCGCGCCATCATCTACGGCGCGCCCCTGCCGGAGGCGGTGCGCGAGGAGATCCTGGCGGCCTACCGCCGGCTGCGCGAGGAATACGGCGAGGACCTGAGCGTGGCGGTGCGCTCCTCGGCCACCGCCGAGGACCTGCCCACCGCCAGCTTCGCCGGCCAGCAGGAGACCTATCTCAACATCCGGGGCGAGGAGCAGCTCCTGGACGCGGTGCGCCGCTGCTTCGCCTCCCTGTTCACCGACCGCGCCATCCACTACCGCATCGACAACGGCTTCGACCACTTCAAGGTGTTCCTGTCGGTGGGGATCATGAAGATGGTGCGCTCCGATCTCGCCGCCAGCGGGGTGATGTTCTCCCTGGACACCGAGACCGGCTTCCGCGACGTGGTCTTCATCACCGCCGCCTACGGCCTGGGCGAGAACGTGGTCCAGGGCGCGGTGGAACCGGACGAGTTCTACGTCCACAAACCCACCTTCGAACAGGGCCACCGCGCGGTGCTGCGCCGCCATCTGGGCAGCAAGAAGATCAAGATGGTCTATGCCGAGGGCGGCGCCAAGGAGATGACCCGCAACGTGCCGGTGCCGGAGGTCGACCGGCGCCGCTTCTGCATCGACGACCAGGATGTGCTCACCCTGGCCGAATACGCGATCAAGGTGGAGAAGCACTACAGCGCCAAGGCCGGCCACGAGCGGCCCATGGACA
>CAZVIG010000290.1:0-3552 GCA_964627395.1 uncultured Sedimenticola sp. | reverse complement strand
GGCCTGCCGGGCGCGCATCGCCGACTGGCGGGAGCGGATCGGAGATGCCGAATCGAGCCTCGACTGCCCCGGTTGCGGAGCCTCGCTGCAGGCGGCAACGCTGGACTGGCGCCAGCAGGCGGCGGTGGGTCGGCTGCTGATCGAGCTGCGCAACGTCTTTCCCGGCGAGGCCACGCCCAGCGATCGCCTGCTGGCGGCCCTGGCGAAGACCGGCAGCGCCTGGACCTTCGCCTGGGCGGGAATGAGCCCCCTACCCTGAGGCGGCCTGCTCCGCCGGCGGCGCATCGGCCATCACGCAGCGGTTCTTGCCGGCGCGCTTCGCCTGGTACATCGCCTCGTCGGCGCGCTCGAAGAGCTGTTCGGGGGTCTCCGCCTCGCCCGCCACGGCCACGCCGCCGGAGAGGGTGATCTTCACCGGCTTGTTGTGCGAATGCATGCCGGCCTCGGCCACCTGGCGGCGCATCAGGTCGGCCACCTTGAGGGCCGCCTCACGGTCGGCCCCCGGCAGCAGGGCGACGAACTCCGCGCCGCCATGGCGGGCGTGGGAGTCCGTCTCGCGCGGGCGCTCGGAGAGGATGCGACCGATCAGGGCCAGGGCGCGGTCTCCGGCCTTGTGGCCGAAGGTGTCGTTGATCTGCTTGAAGTCGTCCACGTCATAGACCACCAGGGCCAGCGGGGTGCCGAAACGGCGCCGGCGCGCCAGCTCCTCGTCCAGCCGCGCCTCCAGGGCACGCCGGTTGGGCAGGCCGGTCAGCGGATCTCGCATCGCCTGCTGGCGGGTCTGTTCCACCTGGCGGCGCAGGGCGAAGGTCTCTTCCTCCATCGCCTGCATCTGCTGGCGCAGGCGCGTCAGTTCCTGCTCTGCATCCAGGTCGCGCGCCGCCTCGCTGCGCAGATGGGTGGCCACGTGCTGCTGGATGCGGTCCAGGGCGCCGATCACCTGGCGGCGCAGGCCCTCCAGGTCGCCGCCCTCGTCCATGCTCGCGGACAGGCCGCCCACCTCGTCGCTCACCGCACGTCCCAGGCGGGCACCGCTCTCGCGCGCGGCGCGGCGGCGTGCGCTCTCGCCCTGCATGTACTGGTCGATCGCCTCGATGCGCTGGGTGAGCTGGGCCAGGAAGACGCTGGAGGCCTCGGCGTCGTGGCGCGCGCGGTCCAGGGCGCTGGCGGCCATGTCGCCGATCCGCCGCACCACCTCGACCCAGGCGTCCTCGGGGGCGTCCTCGCCGAGGCTCTGCTGGAGCCGGGCCACCTGCTCCTCGCTGCCGGCGGGCCACTGGATGCTGGAGAGCACCTGGCGCAGCAGCGCATTGGGGCTCTCCGCCCCGCCCCGCTGCAACAGCCGCGAGAGGATGCCGCCGCGCTCCGCAGCAGCGGCGTCGCCGCTCCCGGCCTCGCCGAACAACAGGCCGGCCAGGCGGTCGAGTTCCTCGTCGCTGGCCTTGCCCGGCGCCTCGGCCAGCCGGCGCCACAGCTTGAGCGCCGCCTTGACGCGCTTCGCAGGCAGGGCGGAGGCGTCCAGCAGACGCGCCAGCAGGTCGCCGCGCGCCCGTTCGTCCTGCACCTTGAGCAGGGCGTCGCCGAACGCCGCGGCCTGCGCCACCAGCCGCTCCGAGGACTGGGAACGCGCCGCCTCGCGCAGGCGCTTGAGATGGGGGTCGAGCTGGGGATCGAGCCCGGTGGTGGCGACGCAGAGGCGCGAGATCAGGCGCAGCAGCTCGCGCTCGGCGGCCTGCCAGCGCGCGCTCTCGCCCTCGAGCTGGCGTTCCAGCTCCAGGTAACGGTCACGCCACTGCGCCTCGCCCGCCATGCCGGCCTCAGGCCGCCAGCCGGATGCGCTCGGGGAGCAGCAGCTCCACGCACACCGGCAGGTGATCGCTGAGCGGATAGTCCAGCACCCGCGCGTTGAGCACCTGCAGGGAGCGGGAGACCAGGATGTGGTCGATGCGCCGCACCGGACGCCAGCTCGGGAAGGTGGGCTTGCTGCAGCCCGGCTCGCGCAGGGCCATGCGTTCGATGAAGTCGCGGAACTCGCTGGTGTCGCAACTGGTGTTGAGGTCGCCCATCACCACCACGTGCTCGGCGTCGCCCAGGCGGTCGGCCACGAAATCGAGCTGACGGCGCCGCAGGCGGCGCGACAGCGCCAGATGCAGGGTGCAGACGTGCAGGGCCTCGTCGCCCTCGCCGAACTCCAGGATCATGGCACCGCGTCCGTTGCCCGGGGGCAGACGGTACTTGCTCACCCGGCTGGGGGCGAGGCGGCTGAGCACGCCGTTGCTGTTCTGGGCGAGCGGGCCGATGTCGCGGTTCACCTGGCGGTACCAGTAGGGATAGCCGGCACGGTGCGCCAGATATTCGGTCATGTCCAAAAAGCCGCTGCGCAGGCTGCCGGCATCCACCTCCTGCAGCCCCACCAGGTCGTAGCCGCGCAGCATGCGCGCGATCCGGTCCAGGTTGTGCAGGCGCTGGCGGCTGGGCAGCACATGGCGCCAGCCCTTGGTCAGATAGTCGCGGAACTGGGCGGTATCTATCCCCGCCTGGATGTTGTAGCTGAGCAGCCGCAGGCGGCGGCCGCCTGCGCTCTCGCCGGCGGTGGATTCAGGCGATGGGCCTCGGGTCTCGTCCATGTCTCATTCGCTGTTTTCCCGGCGTTCCCGGCGAACGCGCTCGACCAGGAAATCGACCAGTTCCGGCATTTCTTTATAGCTTAGTCCCTTGCCGCTCTTGTAGCGGCCGTCCACCACCAGGGCCGGCACGCCGCGGATGCCGTAGCGCCGCAACAGCGAGGCGGCCCGATTGCTGTGCGCCGCCACCGCGAAGGAATTCATCGCCTTGCGGAACTTGTCGATGTCCACGCCCTGCTTGGCCAGGAAGGCCTCCACCGCATCCTGGGTCTTGAGGCGGTTCTTGTTCTCGTGGATCTCGTGGAAGAAGGCCTCGTGGAGACGGTCCAGCTCGCCCATCGCCTGCAGGGCGTAGAAGACCTTGACGTGCAGATTGGCGGGACCGCCGAACATCGCAGGGATACGCACGAACTCGACGTCGTCCGGCTTGTGCTTCAGCCAGGCCTGCATGTGCGGCTCCAGGCGATAGCAGTGGGGGCAGAGCCACATGAAGAATTCCAGCACCTCGATCTTGTCGCCCGGCTTGCCCTGCGGCGGGGCCGGCTCGATGCGCTCGTAGTTGACGCCCTCCTCGAAGTCGCGCGCCGGCACCGCGGCCACCAGCGCCATCAGCAGTCCGGTCAGCATCACCCTGGTCAGTCTTTTCATTCCGTTATCCCCTGTTGGTGAACACCCCAAGTTGGAACCCCCTCCGGGTGCGAAGTTCCGGCCCTCATTGTCTCTCAAAAGAGACGAAAAAGGCGGCCCGAGGGCCGCCTTTCTTCAGGATCAGGCGCGCCGGCCGATCACTGCAGGCCCTGAACGTACTGGGCCACGGCCTCGATCTCGGCGTCGCTCATCTTGGCGGCCACTCCGCGCATCATGGAGCCGGGATCGTTGCTGCGGGTGCCGGCACGGAAGTCCTTGAGCTGCTTCACCACGTATTGGG
>CAZVIG010000289.1:2342-3564 GCA_964627395.1 uncultured Sedimenticola sp. | reverse complement strand
GGTCGCGCAGGTAGTCGAAGACCAGGATCTTGTTGTCGCAATAGGTGACGCTGGCGGCATAGGCGGCGCGCCGTCCGGCCTCGTCCACGTTCGCCGTGGCATGCGCCGCCCTCAATCCCAGGGCCCGGTAGAAAGGGGCCATCTCGATGGCGTCGCGTTCGGCAAGGTAGTCGTTGACCGTCACCAGGTGCACCGGCACCCCGGCCAGAGCGGCGCAGGCGGCGCCGGTGGCGGCGGTGAGGCTCTTGCCCTCCCCGGTGGCCATCTCCGCGAGACGGCCGCGCATCAGCAGGCGCGCCCCCAGGAGCTGTTCGTCATGGTGCCTCAGTCCCAGCACCGCCTGGGACAAGGCGCGCAGCAGGGCGAAGGCCTCCGCCAGCACCGGATCGGTGAAGCCCTCGGCGAGCAGCCGACGGCGCAGCGCCGGAAGGGACTCGGCCAGCGCACCGGGCGAGCGCCCGTCGAAGCGCGGCGCCGCCTCCGCCACCTGCCGCAGAAAGGCGCGCCGGCCAGAATCCCGCGCCAGCCAGCGAGCGGCGAAGGGGGCGGCCGCGTGACGTAGAAAGCGCGCCAGGGCGGTGGGCTGTCTCGATACCCGCTCCGGCCGGGCGAGCGGGCTGGCCGGGAGGCGCGAGAGCCGCCCGTCAGACACGGACATGCCCCAGGAACAGCTCGTGCAGCAGGCGCCTGAGCCGCCCCAGCAGAGGCTCCGGCGGCAGCTCGAAGCGCAGGTGGACCCGCTCCTCCGGGTGGCGCAGCACCGGCGCCTCCAGGGCGAGATCCAGCCAGAAGCCCGGCTTCAGGGTCCGTACTGTCCCGCTGTCGTCGCCCTCACCGGTAGCGGGCAGCTCCGGCCAGGGCCCGCCGCCGCGGCTGCCGAGTACCGGGCTGGGCAGCTCGCGGGTGGCCCCGGGCACCACCCGCAGCAGACGCGCCGGGATCACTGTGGAAAGGTCAGCGGCGAGGCGCGCCTGGACCTGGAAGTCGCGTTCCCGCAGCCGCTCCCAGTCCGCCTGGGCGACGAAGGCGCGCACCGTCAGCTCGCCGGGCTGCAGCACCTGCGCCACCACCTGCCCCCGCGGCAGCAACCTTCCCGGCAGGTCCGCCGCCTTGGGCACCGCCAGCCTGCCTGCGCGCGGCGCCCGCACCACCAGGCTGGCGGTGCCCGAGGCGGCGGACCTGCCGGGAAGGTTGCTGCCGCGGGGGCAGGTGGTGGCGCAGG
>CAZVIG010000289.1:0-2332 GCA_964627395.1 uncultured Sedimenticola sp. | reverse complement strand
CCAACAGGCTGGCGCGCCGCCGCTGCCAGCGTTCCAGCTCGCTGCGCGCATAGCCCAGCTCCTGCTCCGCGACGGCGCGCGCCACCGGATCGGCGCCCGCCTCCTCGAGGCGTGCCTCGGCGAGCGCCAGACGCGCCTCGGCCACCGCGACGCGCCGTTCCAGCTCCGGGTTGGCGCAGCGTAACAGCACCTCTCCCCGGCTCACCGTCACCCCAGGCGCCGCTACCACCTGCTCCACCAGACAGGGCTCGGGCAGACGCACCAGCGCCGCCTCGGGCGCCTGCGCCACCCCTTGCGCCATCAGGTTGTAGGGCAAGGGCAGCCAGGCGAGCAGCAACCAGCCGAGCGTCAGGCCGCCCAGCAACAGGACCAGGCCGCGCAGACGCCGCCGGCCCACCGCGAGCCGGCGCTGGAACCGCCAGAAGCGGGCGAGCCCCGGAAGCAGCAGGGTGCCGACCGCCGCCCACAAGGCGAGCAGCAAACCGACCGCGAAGAAGCGACCCACCACGAAATAGAGAATGCCCGCCACCAGCACCACCCGGTAGAGGAAGGCGAGCACCGCGTAGCCCAGCAGCCAGGGGGCCTCGCCCGGCGCCTGCAGCACCGGTTCGGCATCCCGTTCCCCCAGCAGATGGCGGCGCACCAGCCAGCCCACGAAGCCGTTGGCGCGTTTCGCCAGATTGGGAATCTCCAGCCAGTCGGCCAGCACGTAATAACCGTCGAACTTGAGCAGCGGGTTGCCGTTGACCAGCAGGGTGGAGACAGCGCCGATCAGCATCACCTGATAGGCCGCGGCGCGCGCCAGGCCGGGCTCGGCCTGCACCCAGAACAGCAGCGCCAGGGCCGCCAGGGTGGTC
Source organism: uncultured Sedimenticola sp. (assembly GCA_964627395.1). Lineage (GTDB taxonomy): Bacteria > Pseudomonadota > Gammaproteobacteria > Chromatiales > Chromatiaceae > MONJU. The sequence continues at coordinate 1,475 of CAZVIG010000289.1, read as the reverse complement.
TCGGCGAGAATGCCGGCCGCCGCCACCGCCATGCGCCGCCGTTTCGACTCGAAGGCGGTGGCCGCCGAGGCATCCACATAGGGCACCGGCATGAAGACCATGAACATCAGCCCCATCTCGTGCACCTCGCCGCCCCAGCGGCGCACCGCCCAGCCGTGGGCCAGTTCGTGGATCAGTTTGACCGGCACATACACCAGGGCGAGCAGCAGCAGGCCGCGGGCGCTGAACAGCCGGTCGTCGAGCGCCTGCGAGAGTTCGTCCAGATGCTGCGCCGCCAGGAAACCCGCGAACCCCACCAGACACAGCCAGGCGAGCAGGCCCCAGCGCGTGAACAGCGGCCGCACCAGCGGAAGGGTACGTCGCAGGAAGGTGTCGGGGTCCCACAGGGGCAGCTTCAGCGACAGCGGCGAGCGCAGATACTGCAACCAGCGCCCGCGTCGCAGGCGGTGGCGGCGGCGTTGCAGCTCCGGCAGTTCCGGCGCCCGCGGCATCTGCACCAGGTCCGCCTGGTGCAACTGACCCAGGATACGGATCACCTCGTCCTGGGTGGGCGCGGCGTCGCCCAGGGCCTCGCAGACCTGGCGCCAGAGTTCGCGCAGGGGACGCCGCCCGTCGAAGCGTCCCACCAGCGACCAGGCCGCCTCGTTGAGCCGGAAATGGCGCCCGCTCACCGGGTCGCGCAGCAGAAACCAGGAACGGTCGCGGTAGCGGTGCCGTACCACCTCGACATGACGACGCAGGCGCGGGCTGAGCTCGGCCACCCGATACCAGGCAGGGGAGAAGATCTGCGCGCTCATGGCAGCCAGCGCCAAGCCTTCAGGCGCAGCCAGCGCAGGGGCCGCTCCGAGAGCACCTGCCACAGGGGACGCTCGTCCACCGGGATGCGCGCCAGCCCCTCGAGGCCCGGGCGCAGCTCCCCAGTCGGCGTGCCGGCCGCCAGGGCGGCCTCGGCGCGGAACAGGTGCTGCCCCTGGTCGATGTGCGATTCGCTGCTCAGGCGCGCCAGGCGCACCGGCAGTTCACGGTCGGGAAAGGCGTCGAACACCAGCCTGCCCTGCTGGCCCGGACGCAGCAGGGCGAGGTCCTCCTCGGGCACCGAGAGCACTACCCGGTAACGGTTCAGGGGGGCGAGGCGGAACAGCGCCTCGCCCTGCTTCACCGCCCCGCCGAGCCGCTGGCTGAGATCGCCCTCCACGATCACCGCGTCGAAGGGGGCCAGCAGCCGGGTGCGCTGCAGCCGGCCCTCGATCAGCGCCAGCTCGGCGCGCGCCTCGTCAACCTCGGCCTGCAGCTTGCGCAGCTCGCTGCGCCGTCCGCCGGCGCGCGCCGCCTGCAACTCCTGCCGGCGCTGCGCCAGCCGGCTCTGCCAACGCAGGCGCTCCAGCCGCAGATCGGCATCGTCCAGACGCGCCACCAGCTCCCCCTTGCGCACCCGGTCGCCGGCGCGCAAGGGGGAGCTGGTGGCGCGTCTGGAC
>CAZVIG010000288.1:0-3590 GCA_964627395.1 uncultured Sedimenticola sp. | reverse complement strand
GATCAGCCGTACTTCCGGCACAAACCCGCGCTGATGTTCCGGAACTCCTCCCGCAACCGCTTCGGCTTCAGCACCTCCACCTGGTCGCCGAACGCCAGCAGCCACCAGCGCAGCTGCTGGCTGTCGTTGACCGTGGCCGTCACCTGAATCAGGTCGTCCCCTTTCGGGGTCATCTTCTGGTCATCGCTCAGCGGCGTCTCCTGCAGGTGCAGCGCAACCTGCCGTGCAAACAGCACGCTGATGCGGATCTTCCTGCTGCCACTGCCCAGGTATTCGAACGCCCCCGACTTCACGTAGCTGTCCAGATCGAACCCCTCCGGTGCCACCGCCGGCTGCTCCAGCAGCTCGCACGCCTCGAAGCGGTGCAGCGCGTAGTGGCGCGGATCCCGGTAGTCCCACACCGTGGCCACCAGATAGATCACGCTGTCGCGGAACACCAGCCCGAGGGGATGAAACCGGTACTCCGCCACGTCGCCATCCCGGCGGCGATAGCGGCCGCGAAACTGTCGCCCCTCCAGCAGCGCCCCGTACACCACCGGGATCACCTCCGGATCGATCCGCGCCGGGATCAGCGGCTGGTTGCGCGGCACGATGCGCACTTTCTCCGCCCAGCCGGTGTACCCGGGGTGGTCCACCGACTCGAGCACCCGTTCGGAGCAGGCCAGGTAGGGACGAAGCTGGTCGATCACCGCCGGTGGCATCATCCTGCCCAGGAACAGCTCCGCCAGCTTGAAGGTGAAGGCCATCGGCGGATCGATGGCCGGAAAGTCGTTCACCTCGCACTCCCGGCTCCAGAACCACCCCGCCATGTCGCGGTTTCCGTCCGACTGCAGGCCGGGGAACAGGCCGGCCAGGGCCTTCAGATCGCGCTGGATGGTGCGCTGCGATACCTGAAAACCCTGCTCCTCGAGACGGGTCATCAGGGCGCGGGTGTTGATCCTGGCCGGATAGCGGGGAACGTGCCGGAGCATCGCCCACTGCCGCAGCAGTGTGTTGGACATGGGCCTTTCCTTCTCTGATCGCGACATGATATGTCGCTATGGTGACGCAACGGTCTTATTTTTGTCGCGCCGTTGTCGATAATAATACCCGGATACCCGTCGATCAAGGCCCCCGCCTCCCGATCTGAACGGGTCCTGAGGAGAACGATTACCCTATGAGTCAAACCATCGACCTGACACCTGCACAGCACCCCTGCGCGGCGATGGCCGCGCTCTGGTCCCTGCGAATCCTGGTGGATCTGAGGGGCTGGAAAAAGATGCACGGCTACATGCACCATGTCACGGCGGACGGCGACCTGCTCCGCACCATTGGCCTGGAGCATCTGGAGGACGAGGAGATCACGCCGGCCGACTTCCTGCGGCAACTGAAGCACCAGCGGGAGGAGTACCGCCGCTCCGCGCGCATCGACGGCCTGTTCGCGGAAAACCTGCGGCGCCTCGGCGACCGGGTCGGGCTGAACGACACCGAACGGGAGCTGCTCGGCTTCGCCATCACCCTGCACACCCACACCGGGCTGGACGACATCATGGACCTGCTGGGGGATATGACCAGCGGCAGACTGTTCGAGGTCCTGTCGGTGATCCTGGAGATCCCGCAGCGGGCGATCAACCGCGCGCTGGCCGGCGACGGAATCCTCTCCCGCTCGGGCCTGCTGCGGCTGGATCGGCGCGGAGCGGGGCCGGCCCGCCGCAAGTTCGACCTGCTCTACGGCCTGGTGGATCTGATCTTCGAGCCGCACCGCGACACCCTGGCAATGCTCGAATACTACTTCAAACCGGCCGGCAAGGGAGAGCTGACGGAACAGGATTTCGCCCACATCGGGGCGGACTACCGGCTGCTCTCCCGCTACCTGCGCCACACCCGCGAGAACGGATCGCGCGGCGTCAACATCCTGCTCTACGGCCCGCCGGGCACCGGCAAGAGCGAACTGGCCCGCACCCTGGCGCGGGAGCTCGGCATGGAGCTGTTCGAGATCAACACCTCCGACGACCGCGGCGATCCGATGCCTGGTCACGGGCGGTTCAGCGCCTACCAGCTCAGCCAGCAGATCCTGGCGCGGATGGAAAACGCGATGATCCTGTTCGACGAGATCGAGGATGTATTCAGCGACGAGATCCTCCCCCTGTTCGGCAAGGTGAGGTCCCGCGAACCGCACAAGGCGTGGATCAACCGGCTGCTGGAGAAGAACCCGCGCCCGGCCGTCTGGATCAGCAATAGCATCGAACCCATCGACAGCGCCTTTCTGCGCCGCTTCGACTACATCCTGGAGCTGAAGAATCCGCCACGGGCGACCCGGGAGCGGATCCTGAAAAAATACCTGAAGGAGAGCGTGGTATCGTCCCACTGGATCCGGCGGGCGGCGGAGAACCCTCACATTCCGCCGGCGCTGGTCTCCCGCGCCGCAAAGGTGGCTGCCGTCCTGCATGACGGCGAAGCGGCGGAAGCGGAGCAGGCGCTGGAGCGGATCCTCGGCAACACCCTCACCGCCATGGGCTGGGGCGGCAAGCCGATTCCCTCGCGGAGCGGGGAGCCGGGCTACCGCCTGGACGCACTCAACCCGGATCACGATCTCGAACGGCTCCTCGAGGGGCTGCGGCGCAATCCGCAAGGGCGCATCTGCCTCTACGGGCCGCCGGGCACCGGCAAGAGCGCCTTCGGCCGCCACGCCGCCCGGGTGCTGGAGAAACCGCTGCTGGTCAAGCGCACCTCCGACCTGCTCGACCCCTACGTCGGCATGACCGAAAAGCATCTGGCCCGCATGTTTGACGAGGCCCGCGAGGAGGACGCCATCCTGATGCTGGACGAGGCCGACAGCCTGCTGCGCGAGCGCAGCGCCGCCCGCAACAGCTGGGAGGTCACCCAGGTCAACGAGCTGCTCACCCGCATGGAGGAGTTCGATGGGCTGTTCATCTGCTCCACCAACCTGATCGAGAGCCTGGACGAGGCCTCCATCCGGCGCTTCGACCTGAAGATCCGGTTCGACTACCTGACCCCGGAGCACGCCTGGATCCTGTTCAGGCAGACCCTCAGCGATCAGGGCACAGCCAAATCGCTCCGCGCGGCCCATCGCGAACGGCTCTCCCGGCTGCCCAACCTGACGCCGGGGGACTTCGCCACGGCGATCCGGCAGAACCGGCTCAGCGGCGAATCCCTGACGCCATCGCGGCTGCTCGAGCACCTGGAGCGGGAATCCCGCTTCAAGAACCGCCGCCACTCACGCGGGATCGGCTTCTGCGCCGACATTTGAGAAAAGCCCGCCGAGGGCCGACCACGACGAATCCAAACCAGAGGAGAACAAAAAGATGATGATATTCGTTTACGGAACACTGCTGAAAGGGATGTCGAGAGAACCGGTCCTGGAGCGCTGCCGCTACCACGGCCCGGCGATGATCGAGGGCGAACTGTACGACCTGGGCGCCTACCCCGGCGTCCTGCCCGGCGACGGCAACGTCATCGGCGAGCTGTACGAGGTGGACGACGCAACCCTGCGCACCCTCGACCGGATCGAAGGGTACGAACCGGGCCATCCCGAAGCCTCCCTCTACCTGCGCGAAACGGTGACGGCGCGGAGATTCGGCGACGGCGAG
>CAZVIG010000287.1:0-3609 GCA_964627395.1 uncultured Sedimenticola sp. | reverse complement strand
GTGTCCTCGATGGGCTCGCCGCGGCCGAGCTGGGTGTCGCGCGGCGACAGAAACAGGGCCGAGCCGCCGAGCTGCGCCATGCCCGCCTCGAAGGAGACCCGGGTGCGGGTGGAGGACTTCTCGAACACCATCGCCAGCACCTTGCCGGCGAGGGTGGGGTGGGGCTCGCCGGCGCGCTGCAGACGCTTCAGTTCGGCGGCGCGCTCGATGATGCCGGCCAGCTCGTCCGGGGTGAGGTCCAGCAGGGTGAGGAAGTGTCGGATCTCGCTCATGTCGGCGCCTCGGGCTCAGTTCCGGTCCAGGAAGTCGCGCACCTGGCGCGCCAGGATCTCGACCAGTTGTTCCGCCTCCGCGTCGCTGAGGATCAGCGGCGGCAGCAGCCTGATCACGCGCTCGGCGGTGACGTTGATCAGCAGGCCGGCCTCCAGCGCCATGCCCACCAGCTCGCCGCAGGGGCGGTCCAGCTCGATGCCGATCATCAGGCCGCGGCCGCGGATCTCCTGCACCGGTTCCAGATCGCCCAGGGCGGCGTTCAGATCGTCCAGCAGCTTCTCGCCCAGCAGCGCGGCGCGCGCCGGCAGGTCGGCGCTGCGCAGGGTGTCGCACACCACCAGGCCGGCACGGCAGGCGAGGGGGTTGCCGCCGAAGGTGGAGCCGTGATGGCCGGGGGCGAACAGCGTCGCCGCCTCGCCGCGCGCCAGGCAGGCGCCGATCGGCACGCCGTTGCCCAGCCCCTTGGCCAGGGTCATCACGTCCGGCACCGCCTCGCCGTGCTGGAAGGCGAAATGGCGGCCGGTGCGGCCCATGCCGGTCTGGATCTCGTCCAGCATCATCAGCCAGCCCTGGCGGTCGCAGAGGGCGCGGATCCCCGCCAGATAGTCGTCCGAGGGAATGCGGATGCCGCCCTCGCCCTGGATGGGCTCCACCAGCACCGCCACCACGTCGGGCTGGTTCTCGGCCACCGCCTCCAGGGCGTCCAGGTCGTCGAAGGGGACCCGAACGAAGCCCTGCACCAGCGGCTCGAAGCCCGCCTGGACCTTGCGGTTGCCGGTGGCGCTGAGAGTGGCCAGGGTGCGGCCGTGGAAGCTGTTCTCCATCACCACGATGGCGGGATTGCGGATCTCGCGGCGGCGCCCGTGGAGGCGGGCCAGCTTGATCGCCGCCTCGTTCGCCTCGGCGCCGGAGTTGGCGAAGAAGACCCGCTCCATGCCCGAGAGCTGGCACAGCGCCTCGCCCAGCTGTTCCTGCTCGGCGATGCGATAGAGATTGGAGACGTGCAGCAGGCGTCCGGCCTGGTCGGCCAGGGCCGCGGTGAGCGCCGGATGAGCATGGCCCAGGCCGCACACTGCGATCCCGCTCAGGGCGTCCAGATAGCGCCGGCCCTCGCTGTCGGTGAGCCAGGCGCCCTGGCCTTGGACGAAGGTCACCGGCAGCCGGCTGTAGGTAGACATCAGTACATCGGTCATGGGCGCGATCCACGCTTCCACGTAAAACAAAAAAGGCGGTCTCGGGCTGCGAGGACCACCTCCGGGATCCGCCCTCAGCGGCGGAAGAGGCGCAAAATAACGGGATTCGACCCGGTAATCAAGTGCGATCGGGCAAAAGAAAACCCCGGCAGGGCGACCCTGCCGGGGTTTCATGCCCGCTGAAAGGGCTCAGAGGGGCAGGAAGCCGCCGTGGCCCTGGCCCACCATGCTCATCAGCATGGGGATGGAGAGCAGGGTGTTGGTGCGCGAGGCGTACAGCGCCACCACCTTGGCCTTGGCGATCTCCTCGGGGCTGGCCGAGACCATGCCCAGGATCTTCTTCTGGTTGGGCCAGATGAAGACCCAGACGTTGAACAGCATGATGGTGCCCAGCCAGGCGCCGACGCCGATGAGCTGCATGTTGCCGCTCAGGGTGAAGGCATCGACGATGCTCTGCAGGCCGTTGCCGCCCAGTTGCGCCAGGCCGGAGAGGCCGGTCAGCCAGGTGAGCACCGCGGCCCAGCGGAAGTAGAGCAGGGCGCGCGGCGCCACGTATTTGTTGATCGCGGCGGGGCCCGGCTCCTTGTCGGCCAGGGCGGCGCCCACTGCCGGCACCTGCACGAAGTTGAAGTAGTACAGCAGGCCGATCCAGGTGATGCCGAAGATCACGTGGAGCCAGATGGTGAGGCTGAGGCCGTTGCCGCTGGCGCCCATCGCCAGGGTGATGATCACGGCGAGGACGACGCCGACCAGGGCGCTCGCCCAGGGGGACTTGAGTGGGTTCATCGATTTCTCTCCTGCGTTTTCGCGTTATCTCACGTTATTGGGTTATGAAAAGCCCGAGCATTTTAGTCGGGCATGCGACGCGCATCAACGGCGTTCCATGACAGCCCTCGCGCGCTGCGCGACAATGCCGCCATGAATCCCGCCGAGCTGAACATCTTTTCCAACCGCCTGGACGCCATCTGCGAGGAGATGGGTCTGGTGCTGCGCAACGCCGCCTTCTCGCCCAACATCCGCGACCGGCTGGACTTCTCCTGCGCCATCTTCGATGCCGAAGGGGCGCTGTGCGCCCAGGCGGCGCATATCCCGGTGCATCTGGGCAGCATGGCCTTCGCGATGCGCGACGTGGTGGCCGGCATCGACTGGCGGCCGGGCGACCAGGTGGTGTTCAACGACCCCTTCCTGGGCGGCACCCATCTGCCGGACGTGACTCTGGTGGCGCCGGTGTTCGTCGCGGACGCCCTGGTCGGCTTCGTCGTCAACCGCGCCCATCATGCCGACATCGGCGCGCAGCGGCCGGGCAGCATGCCGATCTCGCGTACCCTGGACGAGGAGGGCCAGGTGCTGGCCCCCACCCGCCTGGTGCGCGCCGGCGAGCCGGACGAGGCGCTGCTGGAGCGTCTCGCGGGCGGGACCGCCAATCCGCGCGAGTCGGCAGGCGACTTCGCCGCCCAGATTGCGGCCAATCGCGCCGGCGCGGCGGCCCTGGAGCGGCTGGTCGGCACCCTCGGGCGCGAGGCCTTCGCCGCGGGGGTGGCGGAGCTGAACGCCTATGCCGAGCGCCTGGCGCGGCATGCCCTGGGCGAGCTGCCCGAGGGCAGCTACCGCTTCGAGGACTGGCTGGACGACGACGGCCAGGGGCGGCAGGACATCCCCATCCGGGTCGAGCTGCTGGTGCAGAACGGGGAGGTGACCCTGGACTTCGGCGGCACAGCCCCGCAGGTGGAGGGCAACGTCAACTGTCCCCTGGCGGTGACCGCCGCCGCGGTGTTGTACGTCTTCCGCTGCCTGATGCCGCCCCAGACCCCGGCCTGCGCCGGTGCCTTCCGGCCCATCGCCCTGCAGGTGCCCGCCGGTTGCCTGCTCAACGCGCAGCGTCCCGCGGCGGTGGCGGCGGGCAACGTGGAGACCAGCACCCGGGTGGTGGACGTGGTGCTCGGCGCCCTGGCGCAGGCGGTGCCGGAGCGCATCCCCGCGGCCAGCCACGGCAGCATGAACAATCTGGCGATGGGCGCCCTGGGCGAGCAGGGCTGGAGCTACTACGAGACCATCGGCGGCGGCATGGGCGCGCATGCCCTGGACCACGGCCTGGACGGGGTGCAGACCCACATGACCAACACCCTCAACACCCCGGTGGAGG
>CAZVIG010000286.1:0-3621 GCA_964627395.1 uncultured Sedimenticola sp. | reverse complement strand
GCCGTTCCGGTACTCCAGGTCCCAGTCGCCCCCCAGGGCCGGATCGCCGGTATCGTCCACCGATGCGGCCACGTCACGGCCCAAGGTGCGCGCAAAGGCATCGACGAAGGCACGGCCCCGCTCGCCTTCGGCGACATCGCAGCCGTAGAGCAGTACGTCGCCTCCGCTGCGCAACGCCTCTCCCCAGCGGGCGATGCGCTCCTGTTCCCGCGCCAGGCGCTCGCGATCGAGCTGGGCGTTGCCCAAACGCAGCAGCCCGGCGGCGCCGTGCGAGACCAGATGTATCGAGGCCAGGTCGGAATACCCGGCGAGGATTTCCTCGATCTGCTCCACCCCGTCGCGATCGGCGTCCAGACGCACCACTTCGACCCGGTTGTCTTCATCGGCGACCGGTTCGGACGTCTGCCGCGCCGCGTGCGGGTTCTCGGCGACCCGGGCATCATCGGGCGCCTCGGCGGCGGGGGGTGGCGTCACTTCACTCGCTGCGGCGCGATCATGGGCCGGGGCCCCTCGTTCCTGAGCCGGCGCCTCATCCGAAAACGGCACGGGCGCCCCCAGCGCCTGGCTCAGAGAGGCCACCAGGGGCCCGGCATCCTCCACCCCGGCATCCAGGATCACCAGGTGCAGACCCGGCTGCAGCGCGGCCAGGGTGGCCAGGTCCGGCCCCTGGAGAGGTGGCCGATCCGTCGGGCTGGCGGGGGCGACCGGCGTCTCCCCTGTAGCCGCATCCGTGGTTGGAGGCGCCGCCTGCACCGCATCGTCCGCCGCCGGCGCCTCGGTCTGCGGCGCGGGTTCGGCAGCCTCCGGCTGCTGCAGACGTTCCAGCTCCTCGGCGCTGAGCTGCTGCACCTCCTCCGGCTGGGACACCAGGGCCGCGGGCAGCAGCGGCAGATCGGCGGAGAGCAGCAGCCGCGGCTCCAGCGGTTCGAACAGCAACCGTTCGGGTTGCGGCGTACTGCGGCAGGCCTGTGTCAGGCGGCGCCTGCGGAAACGTCGTTGCCAACCACGGATCATCGGACCTGCCCCCTTCGATCAGCGCAACCAGCGATTGATCGCCTCGAGATCGGCGCGCTGCAGCAGGCCGGCGCTGCGTTTCAGGCGCAGACTCTCGAGCAGATAGTCGTAGCGCGCCCGCGACAGATCACGACGCACCGCCTCCAGGTCCTGCTCCGCATCCGCCACCGCGACCTGCGTATAGACCCCGGAACGCTGTCCCCGGCGCCGCCCTTCGACGACCACTTCCTGGGCGGCAACCGCCTCCTGCAGCGCCTCGATGCGGCTGCGGGCGGTACGCATGCCCTCGAAGGCGGCCCGCACCTCGCGCGCGATTTCGCGCTGACGCCGGCGCAGTTCCTGTTGCGCCTTGTCCTTCAGGCTCACCGCCTGCGCCACCGCTGCGCTCACTCCGCCACCCTCGTAAATGGGCACGCTCAGCGACAGCGCCAGGTCGCTGGTCGCCACCTCGCTGCCGCCGCCGAACAGGGTGCCCTCGGTCTTGCGATAGTTGTGGCGCGCGGTCAGCTCCAGGCTGGGGTAGTGTCCTGCCCGCTGCACCCGCACCTCGCGCTCCGCGGCCTGTACCCGGGCCGCCAGGGCCTGCAGCTCGGGGTTGTTCTGCATCGCCCGCTCCACCCAGGCGTCGGGCTCGTCGGGCTGGGGGCGCGGCAGGGGCATCTCTCCATCGAGGCGCATCAGGCGCATACCGTCCCAGCCCACCAACTCGGACAGCCCCTGGCGTGCGTCGTCGAGGCGGGCGATGTCCTCGATCAGATCGGCGCGCGCCAGGGCATGCCGCGCCTTCACATCGTTGAGATCGGCGATGTTGGCCAGGCCCGACTGAAAACGCCGACTGGCGTATTCCAGGTTCTTCGCCAGCGCCAGCTGCTCCGCCTTGCGCGAGGCCACATCGTCACGCGCACCGAGGACGTCGAAATACCGCTCCGCCACCCGCAGCAGCAACGCCATGCGCTGCGCGGCGAACTCCGCATCGGCACGCCGCACCTCGGCACGGGCCTTCTGGTAGCCCTGCCAGGAGGCCCAGTCGAACAGCGGCTGACTGAGGGTCAGGGTGTAGGTTCGGGTGGGAAAGGTACTGGTGCCGGAGCCGAACACCGCGTTGTCCGCAGCGAGGATCTCCTGCCGGGTCTGGCTGTACTGGGCTTCGAGGGAGAGGCGCGGCAGCAGCTTCGCCCGCGCCAGCTCACGCAGGCGCTGATCCGCTTCATGCTGTAGCGCCGCGGCACGGAACTGCGGATCCTGCTCCGCCGCGGTGTCGTACACCGCCAGCAGATCCTGGGGCTCGGCGCGCAGACGGGAATAGAGATCTCCATCCGCGGCGCGCACCGCGCCCGCGAAGGGCTGCATGGCGGACACCAAGGTGACCGCTGCCAGTAACCATCTCGTCCCATGGACCATCAGAACCCCCGACTTCCCCTTTGTTCGGTTGCATCTCTCCCACCCGCTGTTGCAAGCTTCTGCGGCCCGGTACATGCTGGGCGGGCGTGTCGCGACAGAACGACACCTGATGAAGTCTAGATACAACGAGGATCACCGGCACTAGCCAGGCGGCTAGTCTCACCGAATGGAGGAGTCTGGTTCGTGAACATCCTGGTGGTGGACGACCATGCGCTGTTCCGCGAGGGGTTGGCGATGGTGCTCCGGCAGATGGATGCCGACGCCCGGGTTCGGGAGGCCGGCACCGCGGCACAGGCGCGGCGCGTTCTGGCGACGCCGCCGCCACCCGACCTGCTGCTGATCGACCTCGCCCTGCCCGACATGGACGGCCTGGCCCTGCTGCGGGAGCTGCGCGGCGAGGGCCTGGACTGTCCGGTGGCCGTGGTCTCGGCCAACGACGAGCCGACGCTGGTGCGGGACGCCTTGGCGGCCGGCGCCCAGACCTTCATTCCCAAGGCCACCCATTCCAACGACATGTTGGCGGGCCTGCGTCAGGTGCTCGCCGGCCGCGACTGGCTGCCGGCACCGGTACGGCGCGCCCTGCGGCAGCGCGCGACACGGCAGCCGCCCATTCTCACGCAGCGTCAGGCTGACATTCTGGCCCTGTTGTGCGAGGGTTGTTCCAACGGCGAGATCAGCGAGCGGCTCAGCATCAGCACCCACACGGTGAAATTCCACCTGGCGACGCTGTTTCGGCTGCTGGAGGCGCGCAACCGCACCGAATGCGTGGCCAGGGCGCGTGCCCTGGGGCTGCCGCCGGCGCCGACTCAGACCTGACCGGCCTCTTGCGCGCAGCGTGCTGCGCGTTCCATCTCGCGGTCGATGGCGCGCCGGAGATCGGCGGCGCGCACCGGCTTGCTCAACACCGGCACGCCCTGGGCGTGCATCCTCGCCAATTCCTCCGCCGCGGTGTCCCCGGTCACCAGCAGGACGCCCAACCCCTCGCCCAGGCGTGAGCGGGCCCAGCGGATCAGCTCCAGCCCCACCGGGCCGGAGCGCAGGCGATAGTCGCTGATCAGCAGCTCCGGGCGCAGGCCCGCCTCCAACAAGGCCCGGGCCTCGTCGATGTCCTCCGCGACCTGCACCTGCATGCCCCAGCCCAGCAGGACCTCGGTGAGCGCCTCCAGCACCTCGGTCTCGTCATCGACCACCAGCACCTCGCCACAC
>CAZVIG010000285.1:0-3634 GCA_964627395.1 uncultured Sedimenticola sp. | reverse complement strand
ACGAGCTTGGTACAGGTTGCAGCAGAGCAGATCAGCGAGCGGGCGCAGCACTTTCTGAAGGTGCTGATCGAACGCTACATCCGCGACGGCCAGCCGGTCGGCTCGCGCACCCTGGCGCGCGACTCGGGGCTGGATCTCAGCCCCGCCACCATCCGCAACGTGATGGCGGATCTCGAGGAGCTGGGTCTGGTCACCTCGCCGCACACCTCCGCCGGCCGGGTGCCCACCGCGGCGGGTTATCGGCTGTTCGTGGATTCGCTGCTCTCGGTGCAGCCGCCGGACGAGCAGCTCCTGGCGCAGGTCCAGCAACAGCTTCCGGCGACCGGCGGCGGCAGCGATCTGCTGGAGAACGCCTCGCGCCTGCTGTCGCAGATGACCCGCCTGGCCGGGGTGGTGATGGTGCCGCGGCGCAACCAGGAGCGGGTGCGCCAGATCGAGTTCGTGCCGCTCTCCGGCACCCGGGTGCTGGCGGTGCTGGTCACCTCCGCCGGCGAGATCCTCAACCGCATCGTCGAGACGGGGCGCCGCTTCGAGCGCAGCGAGCTGGAGCAGCTCTCCAACTACATCACCGAGCATTACGCCGGCCAGGACCTGGAGAGCGTGCGTCGTGCGGTGCTGGAGGAGATGCAGGCCGCCCGCGAGCACATGGACAATCTGATGCGAGAGGCGCTGCAGATGGCGCAGAAGACCTTCCTGCCGGAGGCGGACGATGACGAGGCCGAGGTGGTGGTCTCCGGTCAGACCAATCTGATGGACTTCGACGAGCTGGCGCGCATGGACCGCCTGCGCGAGCTGTTCGAGGTGTTCGCCGAGAAGCAGCAGATGCTGCACCTGCTGGACCGCTGCCTGGAGGCGGACGGGGTGCAGATCTACATCGGCGAGGAGTCGGGCTACGAGACCCTGCGCGACTGCAGTATCATTACCTCGCCCTACCGGATCGACGACGAGGTGGTCGGCGTGCTGGGGGTCATCGGGCCGACCCGTCTTCCCTACGACAAGGTCATTCCCATCGTGGACGTCACCGCCCAGTTGCTGGGCGCGGCACTCAAGAACCGCTGAGACGCCTTTTCCTGCGCTGCGTGTGCTTGAATTCGGCCGCCGTGGCCCCATATCGCTGGCAGTGGTCTCGGCCGGCTGCTGCTTGCGGTCGGCCGTTTGTAGATTAACCAATACCTTGCAAGAGGTTCTTGATGAACGATATCAACAAGGAAGCCGGTGCCGATCCGCAGCCGGAAGGCGACGTCTTCGAAGAGGAGCTGCAGGAGGTGGAGCAGGAGACCGCCGAGATCGAGCATTCGGCGGAGGAGCTGAACCGCCTGCTGGCCGAGGCGCGTGCCAAGGCGGACGAGCATTTCGACAAGCTGGCCCGGGCGCACGCGGAGATGGAGAACCTCAAGCGCCGCCACGCCCAGGAGCTGGAGAAGGCGCACAAGTACGCCCTGGAGAAGTTCGTCAAGGAGCTGTTGGGCGTCTGGGACAGCCTGGAGCTGGGCCATGCCGCGGCCCAGGACGAGCAGGCCGACGTGGCCAAGCTGCGCGAGGGCACCGAGCTGACGCTGAAGATGCTCAGCGACGTGATGAACAAGTTCGGGGTGGAGCAGATCGACCCCATCGGCCAGCCCTTCGACCCGGAATACCACCAGGCCATGGCCACGGTGCCGCGCGACGACGTGGAGCCCAACACCGTGGTGGACGTCATCCAGAAGGGCTACAGCCTCAACGGCCGTCTGGTGCGGCCGGCGCTGGTGGCGGTGTCCAAGGCCTCCGACGGCTGAGAAAACGGGCGCCGGGCCTTGAAAGCCCGGGGGCCAACCCCACATGAACAACAGTTTTGACGAATAGACAACAGATGGAGAACCCCAATGGGCAAGATCATCGGAATTGACCTCGGAACCACCAACTCCTGTGTCGCCGTGATGGAGGGCGACACCCCGAAAGTCATCGAGAACAGCGAAGGCGCGCGCACCACGCCTTCGGTGGTCGCCTTCACCAAGGAGGGCGAGATCCTGGTGGGCCAGGCCGCCAAGCGCCAGGCGGTCACCAACCCCGAGAACACCCTGTTCGCGATCAAGCGCCTGATCGGTCGTCGCTTCGACGACGAGGTGGTGCAGAAGGACATCGAAATGGTGCCCTACAAGATCGTGAAGGCCGACAACGGCGACGCCTGGGTGGAGGTGAACGGCAAGAAGATGGCGCCGCAGGAGATCTCGGCCAAGGTCCTGCAGAAGATGAAGAAGACCGCCGAGGACTACCTGGGCGAGACGGTCACCGAGGCGGTGATCACGGTGCCCGCCTATTTCAACGACTCCCAGCGTCAGGCCACCAAGGATGCCGGGCGCATCGCCGGTCTGGACGTGAAGCGGATCATCAACGAGCCGACCGCGGCTGCGCTGGCCTATGGCATGGACAAGACCCCCGGCGACAAGAAGCTGGCGGTCTACGACCTGGGCGGCGGCACCTTCGACGTGTCCATCATCGAGGTGGCGGAAGTGGACGGCGAGCGTCAGTTCGAGGTGCTGTCCACCAACGGCGACACCTTCCTGGGCGGCGAGGACTTCGACCTGCGGATCATCGATTACCTGGTCGACGAGTTCAAGAAGGAGCAGGGCGTGGACCTGCGTCAGGATCCGCTCGCGCTGCAGCGCCTCAAGGAGGCCGCCGAGAAGGCCAAGATCGAGCTGTCCTCCAGCCAGCAGACCGACATCAACCTGCCGTACATCACGGCGGATGCCAGCGGTCCCAAGCACATGAACATCAAGCTCACCCGGGCCAAGCTGGAGGCGCTGGTGGACGACCTGGTGCAGCGCACCCTGGAGCCTTGCAAGATCGCGCTCAAGGACGCCGGCCTGTCCGCCTCGGACATCGACGACGTCATCCTGGTGGGCGGCCAGACCCGCATGCCCAAGGTCCAGGAGGTGGTCGAGCAGTTCTTCGGCAAGGCGCCGCGCAAGGACGTCAACCCCGACGAGGCGGTGGCCATCGGTGCGGCCATCCAGGGCGGCGTGCTGGCCGGTGACGTCAAGGACGTGCTGCTGCTCGACGTCACCCCGCTCAGCCTGGGTATCGAGACCATGGGCGGCGTGATGACCAAGCTGATCGAGAAGAACACCACCATCCCGACCAAGGCGTCGCAGATCTTCTCGACGGCGGAGGACAACCAGACCGCGGTCACCGTGCACGTGCTGCAGGGCGAGCGCGAGATGGCCAGCGCCAACAAGTCGCTGGGCCGCTTCGACCTGACCGACATCCCGCCGGCGCCGCGCGGCGTGCCGCAGATCGAGGTCAGCTTCGACATCGACGCCAACGGCATCCTGCACGTCTCGGCCAAGGACAAGGCCACCGGCAAGGAGCAGTCGATCAAGATCACCGCTTCTTCCGGTCTGTCCGAGGAAGAGATCGAGCGCATGATCAAGGATGCCGAGGCGCATGCCGAAGAAGACAAGAAGTTCCAGGAGCTGGTCACCGCGCGCAACAGCGCCGACGCCCTGATCCACGCCACCCGCAAGTCCATGGACGAGCTGGGCGACAAGCTGGAGTCGGGCGAGAAGGAGGCGATCGAGAAGGCCATCGCCGAGCTGGAAGAGGCCATGAAGGGTGATGACAAGGACGCCATCGAGGCCAAGACCAAGGCGCT
>CAZVIG010000284.1:0-3635 GCA_964627395.1 uncultured Sedimenticola sp. | reverse complement strand
AGCACGGCATGGTGCGCACCGACCACATCCTGTTCATCGCCTCCGGCGCCTTCCATCTCAGCAAGCCCTCGGACCTGATTCCCGAGCTGCAGGGGCGGCTGCCGATCCGGGTGGAACTCAATGCCCTGACCAGCGACGACTTCGTGCGCATCCTCACCGAGCCCGACGCCTCGCTGACCGAGCAGTACCAGGCCCTGATGGCCACCGAGGGGGTGGATCTGGAGTTCACCGAGGACGGCATCCGGCGCATCGCCGAGATCGCCTGGCAGGTGAACGAGCGCACCGAGAACATCGGCGCGCGGCGCCTGCACACCGTGATGGAACGGCTGCTCGAGGAGGTCTCCTTCATGGCGCCCCGCTACCAGGGCCAGACCGTCACCATCGACGCCGCCTATGTGGACCGCAACCTCGAGGCCCTGTCCGAGAACGAGGACCTGAGCCGCTATATCCTGTAGGCCTTTCCTCGGTCATCCCGACCGGAGCCGCAGGCGGAGCGGAGGGATCTGGTCGCCCGAACAGGCCCCGGGATTGCTCGGCTCCGGCGCCGCTGTGCCGCCTCCGGCCGGAAAGACAGCACCTGCGCACCCGTCGCGGCTGAAGCCGCTCCCACAGCACAGTCCCCGGATACCGCAGAGCCTGTAGGAGGGCCTTCAGGCCCGACCCGCCTCTGCACCCAGCCCCGCCAGCCACTGCCTGGCCAGCCCCGTTGCGCTTTCCGACCAGTCCGCCCCCAGGCCGAGGATGCCCAGGCGGGCCGGCAGCAGCCCCAGCGATCCGCCCAGGGACAGCATCTCGGCCAGGCTCATCCCGTGCCCGGAGAGGGGGCCACGCGCCAATACCGACAGTTGCCGGCGCCCCAGCAGGCGGCTGGGCCCCTGCCCCGGGGCCAGCGCGTCCAGCAGCAGGGCGGCGTCGGTGCCGTCGAGGGCCGGCAGCAGGTCCAGCGCCGGATGCGCCAGGGCCTGCCACGCCAGCGTCATCCCGGGCGGCGGGGCGAGGTCGCGGCGCAGCGTCTCCAGCGCCTCCCAGCCGGCGCCGTCGCCGGGCTGCGGCGAGCCGATGCCCAGCACCACCACCCTCACTCCAGGCGCTCCGTCTCCAGGCGCAGGAAGTGGGTGGCGCAGGAGATGCAGGGATCGTAGTTGCGGATCACCATCTCGGCGTGGCGGCGGATCGCCTCGTCCGGCCGGTCCAGGCCGAAGTCGTGCAGGCTGCGGCGCAGGTCCTCCTCGATGCGCGCCTGGTTCTGACTGGTGGGCGGCACGATGCGCGCCTCGCGCACCCGCCCGGCGCCATCGAAACGATAGCGATGCCAGAGCAGGCCGCGCGGCGCCTCGGTGGCGCCGCAGCCGACCCCCTCGCGCGGCGTCACCGGCACCCGGGCCGGCGCCCGATCGCTGTAGCCGGCGAGCAGGCGCAGCGCCTCGTGCAGGGCGAGCAGGATCTCGGCGGCACGCGCCACGATGCTGTGGAACAGGTTGCGGCTGGGGAAGGCGATCCCGGTGGCGGCCAGGGCCTCGGCCACCGGCGGCGGCAGGCGGTCGTGGTTGAGGTTGAGCCGCGCCAGCGGCCCCACCAGATAGGGGCGGCCGTGGAGATAGGCGAACAGGGCGGTGGAATGGGGCAGATGGCGCTCCTCGAAATGGGCCTCGAAATCCTCGGGGTCGATCGCCAGGCCCTCGCTGGAGACGATGCGCCCCCGATACATGGGATATTCCTCGGGGTGGCGCAGGGCGACGCTGACGAAGTCCTGTGCACGGTCCGGCAGCGGCAGGCCGGCGGTCCAGGCGAGCAGCGCCTCGGCCTCCGGCAGCGCCGCCTCCAGGCGCCTGCGCAGGGTCGCCACCTCGGCCGCCTCGGGGGCGCGCCGGAAGCCGCCGGGCACCGCGCCCACCGGGTGCACCGAGCGGCCGCCGAACAGGCGCAGCAGCTCGTTGCCCAGCCCCTGCAGACGCAGCCCGCGACGCAGCACCTCGGGGTGCTCGGCGGCCATCTCGATGGCGCTCTCGAAGCCGAGGAAGTCCGGCGCCGCCAGCAGGTGGATGTGCAGGGCGTGGCTCTGGATCCACTCCCCGCAGTAGAAGACGCGGCGCAGCGCCAGCACGCGCGCGTCCGGCGCCACGCCGAAGGCGCGCTCGATCGCCTGGCTGGCGCTCATCTGGTAGGCCACGGGACAGATCCCGCAGATGCGCGCCACCGCGTCGATCACCTGTTCCGCCTCGCGGCCCTCGAGGAACTTCTCGAAGTAGCGCGGCGGCTCGAAGATGTCCAGCGCCAGCGCCTCGATGGTGGCGCCGCGGATACGCAGCCGCAGCGCCCCCTCGCCCTCCACCCGGGTGAGCGCCGGCACCCGGATCTCCACCCGCCGTTCAGTCATCGCCCGCCTCCTCGCGCAGCGCCAGGCCGGTTTCGTGGAAGGGCTCCGCCTGGCTGTGGATGAACAGGAAGCGCCGCGCCAGGCCGCCGGGGGGAAGACCCAGCCCCTCCAGACGGCGCGCCAGGGCCGGCGCATTGGGGTGCTCCGCGGGGCCGTAGCAGCCGTAGCAGGCGCGCCCGAAGGCGGGGCAGAGGGCGCCGCAGCCGGTGCGCGTGACCGGCCCCAGACAGGGGGCCCCGCCGCTCACCAGGGTGCAGACCCGGCCGGCGCGTTTGCACTCCAGGCACAGCTTGTCGGCGTCCTGCTGCGGCGGCACCCCGTACAGCAGGGAGGCGATGGCGGCCAGCACCTGGCGGCCGCTCACCGGACAGCCCCACAGCTCCAGGTCCACCGGGACATGGGCGCGCACCGGCTCGGCGCGCGGCAGGGTGCGGATGAACTCGGGACGCGCATAGATGGCGTGGCGCCAGGCGTCCTCGCTGTCGTCCAGGTTGCGCAGGGCCTGCAGGCCGCCGGAGGTGGCGCAGGCGCCGATGGTGACCAGCCAGCGGCAGCGGTCGCGCACCCGGCGGACGCGTTCCGCCTCCTCGGGGGTGGAGATGCTGCCCTCCACGAAGGCGATCTCCACCTCGGCGTCCGGGTCGGCGGGACCGGCCTCCAGGAAGTGCACGATCTCCACCGCCTGCGCCAGCTCCAGCAGCCCCTCGCCCAGGTTGAGCAGGGCGAGCTGGCAGCCGTCGCAGGAGCTGAACTTGTGCACCGCCACGCGCGGTCGTGTCCTTTCCATCTCAGAACCCCCGGATGCCCAGAAAGGGCTGCAGTTCCGGCCATGAGAACACCGGCCCGTCGCGGCACACGAAATGCGGGCCGATCTGGCAGTGGCCGCACTGCCCCATCCCGCAGTGCATGTTGCGCTCCATGCTCAGCCACAGATCGGCCGGTGCCAGGCCGCGTTGCAGCAGCAGGCGCCCGGCGGCCAGCATCATCGGCTCCGGGCCGCACATCATCGCCAGCCAGCCGTGCAATGCGTCGGGGAGCTGGTCGAACAGCTCGGTCACCAGGCCGCGATGCCAGGGCCAGTGGGGCCCGGCCACGTCCGCCGCCAGCAGCACCCGGGTGTCGGGCGCGCGCGCCCAGGCCTGGTATTGCTCGCGCCACAGCAGGTCGTCGCTGTGCTTGACCCCCTGCATGATCACCAGCCGGCCGTAGCGCGCGCGCCGGCGCAACACATGGCGGATCACCGACACCGCCGGGGCGC
>CAZVIG010000283.1:0-3635 GCA_964627395.1 uncultured Sedimenticola sp. | reverse complement strand
CAGGCCATGCAGGGCGAGCTGGCGCGCACCATCGCCACCATCGGCGCGGTGCAGAGCGCGCGCGTGCACCTGGCCATTCCCAAGCAGTCGGTGTTCGTGCGCGACCGCAAGAAGCCCAGCGCCGCGGTCACCGTCAAGCTGCTCCCCGGTCGCACCCTGGACCGGGGGCAGGTGCAGGCGATCGTGCACCTGGTGGCCTCCAGCGTGCCGGAGCTGGAACCGGACCGGGTGACGGTGGTGGATCAGACCGGCGCGCTGCTCAACGGCCGCCAGGACGACCGGGAGATGCAGCTCTCCAGCACCCATTTCGAGTACACCCGCAAGGTGGAGGAACACCTGCGGCAGCGTATCGAGGACCTGCTCGCCCCCATCGTGGGCAAGGACCGGGTGCGCGCCCAGGTGACCGCCGACATCGACTTCACGGTCACCGAGCAGACCCAGGAACGCTTCAACCCCGACCAGCCGGCGCTGCGCAGCGAGCAGATCAACGAGCATCAGCGCAGCGGCGACGCGCCCCAGGGTGTGCCCGGCGCGCTCAGCAACCAGCCGCCGGCGGCCGGCACCGCGCCCGAGGTGGCCAAGGGACAGGGCGCCGGGGCCAATGGCGGCACCCCGCTGGATACCAGCCGCCAGTCCACCCGCAACTACGAGCTGGACCGGGTGGTGAGCCACACCCGCCAGGCGCCGGCCTCGCTGCGCCGGCTCTCGGTGGCGGTGGTGGTGGACGACCGGTTGGTGCCGGGACCCGACGGCAAGCCGGTGCGGCGCCCGCGCACCCCTGAGGAGATCGAGCGCATCACCCAACTGGTGCGCGAGGCGATCGGCTTCGACGCACGGCGCGGCGACAGCGTGAAGGTGATCAACAGCGCCTTCCTGCCGCCGGAGCCGATCGAGGAACTGCCCGAGCCGCCGATCTGGGAGCAGCCCTGGGTATGGGATCTGGCGAAACAGGTGGGCGGCGTGCTGCTGGTGTTGCTGCTGGTGTTCGGGGTGATTCGCCCGACCCTCAAGCGACTCACCGCGCCGCCCGGCGGCGAGCTGGCGGTGGCGGGTGCCGCGGCCGGCGCGGCCGGTGGCGAAGGTGCGCAGGGCGCCACCGTGAGCGGCCCCTTCGGACCGGACGGCCAGCCGCTCGGCGAGGGCGGCAGCGAAGACGGAGAGGGCGGGCTCAAGCTGGGCAAGGACGGCGAGCCCATCAAGCTGCCCGGCGGGGGCGAGTACGAGAACATCATGGAGGCCGCCCGCAAGCTGGTGGACGAGGACCCCAAGCGGGTGGCACAACTGGTCAAGATCTGGATAGCGGAAGATGCCGGCTGAGAACGCACAGACCGAAACCGACAAGCAGGTGGTGGCCCGGCTCTCGGGGCTGGAGCGCTCCGCCCTGCTGATGCTGGGCCTGGGCGAGAACCATGCCGCCGAGGTGCTCAAGTACATGGAGCCCAAGGAAGTGCAGGAGATCGGCCTGGCGATGGCCACCCTGAGCAACATCACCAATTCCCAGATGGAGCTGGTGATGCGTGACTTCGTGGAAGCGATAGGCGAGCAGACCTCCCTGGGTATGGGCTCGGACGAATACATCCGCAACATGCTCACCAAGGCGTTGGGATCGGACAAGGCCAGCGGCGTCATCGACCGCATCCTGCTGGGGCGCAACAGCAAGGGTCTGGAACAGCTCAAGTGGATGGACGCCAAGGCCATCGCCGAGCTGATCCGCTACGAGCACCCGCAGATCATCGCCATCGTCATGTCCTTCCTCGATCCCGACCAGGCGGCCGGCGTGTTGGCGGAGTTCCACGACCCGCGGGTGCGCAACGACGTGATCATGCGGATCGCCACCTTGGAGGGTATCCAGCCCACTGCACTGCAGGAGCTGGACGAGATCCTGGAGCGGCAGCTCGAGGGCAACACCAACATCAAGTCCTCCTCCCTGGGCGGGGTCAAGAAGGCGGCGGATATCCTCAACTTCGTGGACGGTTCCATCGAAGCGGAGATCATCGAGGGCATCCAGAAGGCGGACGAGGACCTGGCCCAGGAGATCCAGGACAACATGTTCGTGTTCGAGAACCTCATCGACCTCGACGACCGCGGCATGCAGACCCTGCTACGCGAGGTCTCCACCGACCAGCTCCTGTTGGCGTTGCGCGGGGCTCCTGACCCGCTCAAGGAAAAGATCTTCAAGAACATGTCCTCGCGCGCCGCCGAGATGCTCAAGGACGACCTGGAGGCGGCGCCGCCGGTGAAGGTGAGCGACGTCGAGGCCGCGCAGAAGGAGATCCTCTCCATCGCCCGCAAGCTCGCCGAGGCCGGCGACATCATGCTGGGTGGTGGCGGCGGTGACGACTTCATCTGAGCGCCATGACCGATTCCCGCTTCCGCCGCAGCCGCGTCATCCGCGCCGACCAGGGTCAGGCGCGGGAATGGAGCCCGCCTGACGTGGGCGGGCCCTCGGTGCAGGAGGAGAACGAGCCGCAGCCGCTGCTCACCGCCGCCGAGCTGGAGGAGCTGGCGCAGAAGGCCCAGCAGGAGGGGTACGAGCAGGGCCGCAAGGAGGGCTTCGAGTACGGCCATCGCGAGGGGCTGGAGAGCGGCCGCCGCGAGATGCTGGAGCGCATCGCCTGCCTCGACGAGCTGATCCAGTCCCTGGAGACGCCCTTCCAGGAACTGGACCAGCAGGTGGAGCAGGAGCTGGTGAGCCTGGTGATCGCCATGGTGCGCCAGCTCGTGCGGCGCGAGGTACGCACCGACCCGGGCCATATCGTGGGCGTGGTGCGCGAGGCGCTGGGCATCCTCCCGGTCAATGCACGTCGCATCCGGGTGCTGCTGCATCCCGAGGACGCGGCGGTGGTGCGCGAGGCCTACACCCTGGGCGAGTCGGATCAGAAATGGCAGATCATCGAGGACCCGGTGATCCAGCGCGGCGGCTGCCGGGTCTATACCGAGCATTCCCAGATCGACGCCACCCTGGAGTCGCGCATCAACGCCCTGATCGCGCCGCTGCTGGGCACCGAAAGGGGACAGGATCATGCAGCCCAATCCCCATCGGAGTGAACTCTGGGCGGCGCGCATCGCGCGTCTGGCGCGCGATCTGCCCGAGACCCGCGGCCTGGTGGTGGAGGGCCGGCTCACCCGGATGGTGGGCCTGACCCTGGAGGCGATCGGCTGCCGTGCCGCGATCGGCGAGATCTGCGAGATCCTCAACGAGGGCGGCGAGCCCATCGAGGCGGAGGTGGTCGGCTTCGCGGGCGAGAGCCTCTACCTGATGCCCACCGGCGAGATCCGCGGCCTGCAGCCGGACGCACGGGTGGTGCCCACCGGGCGGGTTTCCGAGGTGGCGGTGGGCGAAGGCCTGCTGGGCCGTATCATCGACGGCAACGGTATGCCCCTGGACGGCAAGGGCCCGTTGGCGGTGCGCGAGCGCTGGCCGCTCACCGGCGAGTCGATCAATCCCCTGGCACGCGATCCCATCCGCGCTCCCCTGGACGTGGGTATCCGCGCCATCAACGCCCTGCTGAGCGTCGGCCGCGGCCAGCGCCTGGGCCTGTTCGCCGGCTCCGGCGTGGGCAAATCGGTGCTGCTGGGAATGATGACCCGCTACACCAATGCCGACGTGGTGGTGGTGGGCCTGATCGGCGAAC
>CAZVIG010000282.1:0-3645 GCA_964627395.1 uncultured Sedimenticola sp. | reverse complement strand
GCACCACCCGCGAGCCGGTGGTGCGGGCGAAACGGCTGGTGGCGGTGTGGGTGGCTGCGGGCACCCCCATGAAGTCGGCGAAGACCTTGCCCTTGCGTCCGTAGTTCTGGTCGGGGGCGAACCAGACCCCCTCGCCGGCGCGCAGGGCGCGGATCATGCCGCGCACGTCGTCGCGCGGGATGATGCCCAGAGTGTGGGCGCGGCGATGGCGTTCGAACAGGGCCTGGATGACCGGGTTCTCGTTGGGGCGGTACATGGCATGGGTGGGCCGGCGCGCCCCCAGGTAGCGCCCGGACAGCTCCAGCGAGCTGAAATGGGCGGTCAGGAAGATGGTCCCCCGCCCGTCGCGCGGAGGCAGGTGCTCCTCGCCCTCGATCCCCAACAGGCGGCGCTCCAGCCGTTGCTGCGGCCACCACCAGGCCATGCCCACCTCCATCAGCCCCTTGCCCAGGCTGGCGAAATGGGCGCGGATCAGCCGCCTGCGGGCGTCCGCGTCCAGTTCCGGCAGGCAGCGCTGCAGGTTGATCTCGGCGATCTGGCGGCGGCGCAGCGCGAACAGATGGATCAGCCGGCCCAGGCCGCCGCCTGTCGCCATCAGCAGCGGCCAGGGCAGCAGCACCAGCAGGCGCAGCAGACCCACGGCGGCCCAGCTCGGCCAGTGGCGGGGATGGAGCAGTGCAGGGTCCTTCATGGCGGCGCAGTGTAACCCTTTCCCGGCCCGCGCTGGTGCAGGCGGCCCGGCTCGGTTAGGCTGGCGCCAGTCGTACCCGTTTCCGACCGGCATGTACCCGATCTACACCCTGCTCCTCTACCTGGCCCTGCCCGGGGTCCTGCTGCGCCTGCTGTGGCGCAGCCGCCGCGCGCCCGCCTATCGCGAACGCTGGCGGGAGCGGTTCGGGCGGGTGCCCTTCACGCCCCCGCCGGGCGGGGTCTGGATCCACGCGGTGTCGGTGGGCGAGGTGCAGGCCATCGCCCCCCTGGTGCATCTGCTGCTCGAGCGCCACCCCGACCGTGCGGTCACCCTCACCACCACCACCCCTACCGGCTCGGAGCAGGTGCGGCGCCTGTTCGGCGAGCGGGTGTTCCATGCCTACATGCCCTGGGACCTGCCGCCCTTCCTGGAGGCCTTCCTGAGGCGGGTGCGACCGGCGCAGTTCCTGATGGTGGAGACCGAGGTCTGGCCCAATCTGCTACGCCAGTGCCGGCGCCACGGGGTGCGGACCCTGCTCGCCAATGCACGGCTCTCGGAGCGTTCGCTGCGCGGCTACCGGCGGTTCGGACGCTTCGCCCACCAGGTGTTCGGGCAGATCCACCAGGTGGCGGCGCAGAGCGAGGCGGATGCGGCGCGCTTCCGCGCCCTGGGTGTTCCGGCGGAGCGGATTGCGGTGACCGGCAGCATCAAGTTCGACATCGGCGTGCCCGCCAGCGTGGTGGAACAGGTGGAGGTGATGCGCCGCGCCTGGAGCGGACGGCCGGTCTGGGTGGCGGCCAGTACCCACGAGGGCGAGGAGGAGATCGTCCTGGCCGCCCACGCACGACTGCGCAAGGTGTTGCCGGAGGCGCTGCTGGTGCTGGTGCCGCGGCATCCCGAGCGCTTCGACCGGGTGGTCTCGGCCATCATTCGCGCCGGTCATCAGCCGGTCCGACGCTCCGCGGGGGAGCTGCCAGGGCCCGATGACCCCGTCTATCTGGCGGACACCATGGGCGAGCTGCCGGTGCTGCTGGGCGCGGCCGATGCCGCCTTCATCGGCGGCAGCCTGGCGCGGGTCGGCGGTCACAACATGCTGGAAGCGGCGGCCCAGGGAGTGCCGGTCTGTTTCGGGCCGCACACTTACAACTTCGCGCTGATCAGCCGCATGTTGCTCGATTGCGGCGCGGCGCGGGAAGTGAACGATGCCGAGGAACTGGCGGCGGTGATGGTCGGCTGGCTGGGGGATGCGAGCCGCCGCGCCGAGGCGGGCGAGGCGGGACGCGCGGTGGTGGAGCGTAACCGCGGCGCCTTGCAGCGCCTGTATGCGCTGCTGGAGACGGCGTTGTGAGCGGCCCGTATTCTCTCCTCGGCCCGGCTGCGCTCAGGCCGGTCCCGGCTGGGTCAGCCCGCGTCGCGCCGCCATCGCCCGCCCCAACCGTGCCAGGGCCTCGGTGTCGAGCGTAGTGCGCGCCAGCAGAAGGACCTGCGTTTCCTCGAAGTCGATGTGGCTGCGGCAGGCTTCCACGAAGGCCTGGATCTGCGCGGCCTCCAGGGGGTGTGGACGGCCCTCTATGGCCGCCAGCAGGTCGGCGCGCAATCGCGCCCAGAGGGCGTGCTGTTCTTCGTGTTCCCTCTCCAGTCGGTGGCGGATCTCGGGTTCCAGGCGGTCGCCCAGCAAGGGCAACAGGTCCTGCTCCTCGTCCTGGTGGTGCAGCGGCGCGGCCTGATCGAAATAGCGCAGCAGGCGGTTCGCGGCGGCGGCCAGCTCGTCGTCGTTGCCGTGGGTCGCCTGGTGTGCGGGCAGGCGCTCCAGCAGATCGCATAGCCCCAGCATGCGGCCGTGGCAGGCGGCCAGCAGGGCCAGCGGGTCGGAGAAGTCGGGAGCGGTCTCGCCGAGGAGGTTGGGCATCAGTAGGTGGCCATCCGGGGATCCAGCTCGCGCGCCCAGGCGTCCACGCCGCCGGCCAGATTGACGATGTTGGAGAAGCCGAGGCGTTCCAGATACAGGGCCACCTGGCGGCTGCGGATGCCGTGGTGACAGATCACCACGATCTCCTGTTCCGGGTCGGCATTTTCCGCCCAGGCGGGCACCTGCTGCATGGGTACCAGTTCGGAGCCGGGGAGGTGGCAGATCTCGAACTCCCAGGGTTCACGCACGTCCAGCAGCAGGGGGTGGTGCGTTTCGAGCCATTCCGCCAGCTCGCGGGGGCGCAGGTCGCGCACGCGCTCAGAACTGGAAGTGGTCGGGCTGGGGCGCGTTCTTCAGCGGCGGCAGCAGGGTCTCGCACAGCCCCTTGCGCAGCAGGGCGTCGCCTTCCTCGGCGCGGGTCACCAGGGTGGCGCACATCACCGGCGGTTCGCCCTTGACCAGGAACATGCGGCCGCCCGGCGCCAGCAGCCGCTCCAGCTTTTCGCTGGGGCAGGGCAGGGAGCCGGTGACCGCGATCACGTCGAAGCTGCCCTCGGGCAGGTCCGCCTCGAAGATGTCGCCCACCACCAGCTCCGCGTCGATGCCCAGGGCCTGCAGGCGCTCGGCGGCGCGGGCGCTCTGCTCCGGATCGATCTCGTAGCTGGTGACGCGCCCGCCGAGGTGCGCCAGACAGGCGGTGACGAAGCCGCTGCCGGTGCCCACCTCCAGCACCCGGTCCCCCGGCTGCACCTCCAGCGCCTGAAGCATGAAGCCCTCTTGCAGCGGCTTCATCATTACGTCGCCGTTGGGCAGGGGGAGCTGGGTGTCGGCGAAGGCCAGCGGGCGCTGGGACTCGTCCACGAAGTGTTCCCGCGGAATCGCCTTGAAGGCCGCCAGCACCCGCTCGTCGATGATCTCGCAGGGCCGGATCTGCTGTTCGACCATGTTGAAGCGGGCCTTGTCGGGATCCGGTGCAAGCATGCCACCCTCCGTGGAGTCAGGAAAACCGGCGATAGCCTACGGGGTCCGGCGGCGGGGGGCAAGG
>CAZVIG010000281.1:0-3648 GCA_964627395.1 uncultured Sedimenticola sp. | reverse complement strand
GTGTGCATTGGCCACATCCACCACCGCGCGCGCCGCATCCAGCGCCGTGCCCTCCAGGGCCTCGGCGATGGGCGCCATCGCCGCCTCGGCGGCCGCCGGATCGAGGCGCATCCCGCCCCCCAGGAAGGCGTCGGGCTGCAGCCGCCCCAGCAGCAGGTTGGCGTCGGTCACCGTGGGCCGACGCCCGCCGCGCCCGTAGCAGGCCGGGCCCGGGTCCGCGCCCGCCGACTCCGGTCCCACCTGGAGCATGCCGCCGGCGTCGATCCAGGCGATGGAGCCGCCGCCGGCGCCGATGGTGTGCATGTCCATCATGGGCACCGCCACCGGCCAGTCGCCGATGCGCCCCTCGGTGGTGAGCTGCAGCCCGCCCTCGATCAGCGCCACGTCGGTGGAGGTGCCGCCCATGTCGAAGGTGAGCAGCTCGCGGCAGCCCGCCAGCTCTCCCAGGTGATGAGCCGCCACCAGGCCGCCGGCGGGTCCGGACAGCAGCATCCGCACCGCCTGGCCCGCGGCCTGGCCGGCGCTCATGGTCTCGCCGGAACTCTGCATCACCGACACCGGCACTCCCGGCAGGGCCTCGCCCAGGCGCCGCAGATAACCGGCCACCCGCGGCCCCACCCAGGCGTTCAGCCAGGTGGCCATGCCCCGTTCGTATTCGCGCACCTCCGGCAGCACCTCGGAGGAGAGGGACACGAAACAGCCCTCGGGCACCGCGGCGCGCAGGCGCTGCTCCAGCGCAGGATCCAGATAGGAGAACAGCAGATCGATCGCCACCGCCTCGGGCGCCAGCTCCGCCAGCCGGGCACGCAGCGCGGCGATGTCCGCCTCGGTGAGCGGATCGACCAGGGTGCCGTCGGCGGCGAGCCGGCCGCCGGTCTCCAGACACAGCTCCGGCGGCACCGGCGGCGGACGCCGGCGCGGCCGCAGCTCGTACAATTCCTTGCGCGCCTGACGGCCGATGGTCAGCAGGTCGCCGAAGCCGCGGTTGGTGACGAAGGCGGTGCGCACCCCCTTGCCTTCCAGCGCCGCATTGGTGGCCACCGTGGAGCCGTGCACCACCCGCAGCCGGTCGAGCGGCAGCTCCAGCTCGGCGATGCCCTGCAGGATGGCCCGCTCCGGCGCCTCCGGCGTGGACAGCACCTTGTGCACCCGCACGCCGCCGTCCTCGTCGAAGACCACGAAGTCGGTGAAGGTGCCGCCGGTGTCCACGCCCAGCCAGATCATGGGCGCGGATTGTAGCCCATGCACTGGTGGGCCCCGGGTGCCCCTGCTACCCTGCGCGCCCATGGAAACGGTACTCCACGCCCGCCACCTGGCCCTGCCCCCGCGTCTGAAGGGACTGGATCTGCGCCTGCATCGCGGCGAGGTGGTGGCGCTGCTGGGCATCAACGGCGCCGGCAAGTCCACCGCCCTGGCGGCGCTCGCCGGGGTGCTGCCGGGGGTGCGCGGCCGCCTGGAGGTGCTGGGCCGACCGCTGGCCGCCGACCGTCGCCTGCGCCGCCACATCGGCTGGCTGCCGCAGCAGCCGCCCCTCTATCCCGAGCTGACGGTCGCCGAGAACCTGGCGTTCTTCGCCGGCCTGCAGCGCCCCCGCCCACTGGCGCCCGCCGAGCGCGACGCCCTGCTGGAGCGCTTCGGGCTGGCCGCCCTGTCGCGGCGCCTGGCGCATCGGCTCTCCGGGGGCGAGCGGATACGCCTGGGGCTGGCCAGCGTGCTGGCCCACGAGCCCGACATCCTGCTCCTGGACGAGCCCAGCGCCGGGCTGGACCCTCTCGCCGCCGAGCAGCTCCGCACCCTGGTCCGCGAGGCCGGGGAGGGGCGCGCGGTGCTGATCGCCACCCATCTGCTGCCGGACGTGGAACTGCTCTGCCAGCGGGTGCTGCTGATGCACCGCGGCGAGCTGCTGGCGGACGAACCTCTGGTACGGGAGCGGCGCTGCGTGGTGGCGGCCTTCGCGCGGCCACCGGACGAGAGCGCCCTGCGCGCCCTGCCCGGGGTCGCCGAAGTAGCACCGCGCGCCGGCGGCGAATGGCTGCTGACCCTGGCGCCCGAGGCGCCCGTCGACCTCGCCGAGCGGGTGGCCGCCCGCGGCTGGGGACTCACCGCCTGGCATCCGCAACACGACGACCTGCTGGCGCGCTTCCGCGCCCTGAGCACCGGGGAGGCCGCATGAGGCATCTGCTGCGGCGCGAGCTGCGCGCCCGCCTGCGCTCGCCCCTCTTCTGGCTGCTCGCCGCCGGCCTCTGGGCGATCTGCGCCTGGCTGCTGTTCGCCCAGCTCCAGGTGTATCAGGAGATCCTGCCGCGCCTGGTGGCCGGGGACGTGCCGCTGGGGGTGAACGCCCTGCTGGTCTCGCCCACCCTCAACACCCTGGCGCTGTTGCTGCTGGTGGCGGTGCCGGTGGTGGGCATGGACGCGCTGGCCGGGGAACGGCGCAGCGGGCGCCTGCCGCTGCTCCTGGCCAGCCCGCTGACGCTGCCGCGCCTGCTGCTGGCCAAGTGGCTGGGGATCGCCCTGCCCGCCGGACTGCTGGTGCTGCTGCTCCTGCTGCTGCCCGCCAGCCTGGCCCTGGGGGCCCGGATCCAATGGGACCGTCTGGCGGTGGCGCTGCTGATGCTCTGGGCCCTGGTCGCCCTGCTCTCCGCCCTGGTGCTGTGCTGTTCCGCCCTGACCCGTCAGCCGGCGGCGGCGCTGGCCGGCGCCCTGGCCGTGGGCGGCTTCCTGTGGCTGATGGACGCCTTCGTGCCGGCGGACGCCCCCTGGCGCTGGCTGGCGCTGTCGCCGCACCTCGACCCGGGCCTGCACGGCACCCTGCGCACCGGCGACCTGGCCTGGTTCGTACTGCTCACCGGCGCCTTCCTGGCGTTCGCCGGCATCGCCCTGCTGCGCCAGCGCGAGCGCCCGCCCCTGCGCCCGCTGCGCGAGGCCCTGGCGCTGGGCCTGGTGGTGACGGTGCTGGTCCTGGCCGCGCCGCTGGCGCAGCGCCACGACCGCACCCTGTATCGCAGCCAGCCGGTCCCCGCCGGCCTGCTGGAGGCACTGAAAAACCTGCACGGGCCGGTGACGGTGACCGCCTGGGCCCCCGACCTGCCGGTGCTGCGCGCGCGCATCGAGCAACTGCTGCGCCCCCTGCAGGAGCAGTACCCCAACCTGAGCCTGCGCTGGATCGACCCGCAACGCGAGCCCCGCCTGGCGCGCGAGGCGGGGGTGCTGCGCCTGGGCGAGCTGCACATCGAGGCGATGGGACGCAGCCAGCAGGTGCGCGCCCTCACCCCCCAGGCCCTGCAGATCGCCTTCAGCCGCCTGGCACGTCTCGGCGATCCCTGGATCGTGGCCCTGCAGGGCCACGGCGAGGCGGATCTGGGCAAGGGACCTGCGGGCCTGGGCGACTGGGTGAAGGCGCTGGAACAGCTCGGCTTCCGGGTGGTGGGGCTGCCGGGCGGCACCACCATCCCCGACAACGCCGCCCTGGTGTTGATCGCCGCACCCCAGCGCGCCCTGCCCCTGCCCGACCGGGAGGCGATCGCCCGCTACCTGGCCGGCGGCGGCCGCGTGCTGTGGCTGCACGAACGCGACACCAGCGACAACCTGCAGACCCTGTTCGGCGTGCGGCCGCTGCCCGGCACCCTGATCTCGCCGGTTTCCTGC
>CAZVIG010000280.1:0-3678 GCA_964627395.1 uncultured Sedimenticola sp. | reverse complement strand
GAGTTTCTGCTGGACAAGGGCTATGAGGTCCACGGCATCAAGCGCCGCTCCTCCCTGTTCAACACCGACCGCATCGATCATCTCTATCAGGACCCGCACGAGCGGGACCGGCGGCTCATCCTGCACTATGGCGATCTGTCCGACTCCATGAGCCTGGTGCGGGTGATCCAGGAGATCGAACCGGACGAGATCTACAACCTGGGGGCGCAGAGCCACGTGGCGGTCTCCTTCGAGAGCCCGGAGTACACCGCCGATACCGTGGGCCTCGGCGCCCTGCGGCTGCTGGAGGCGATCCGCATCCTGGGGTTGGAGAAGAAGACCCGCTTCTACCAGGCCTCCACCTCCGAGCTGTACGGCCTGGTGCAGGAGATTCCGCAGAAGGAGACCACCCCCTTCTACCCGCGCTCGCCCTATGCGGCGGCCAAGCTGTATGCCTACTGGATCACGGTCAACTACCGAGAGGCCTACGGCATCTATGCCTGCAACGGCATACTTTTCAACCACGAGTCACCCATCCGGGGTGAGACCTTCGTCACCCGCAAGATCACCCGCGCGCTGGCGCGGATCAGCCTCGGCCTGCAGGACTGCCTCTACCTGGGCAACCTGGATGCCAAGCGCGACTGGGGGCATGCGAAGGACTATGTGCGCATGCAGTGGATGATGCTGCAGCAGGACGAGCCGGACGATTTCTGCATCGCCACCGGCCGGCAGTATTCGGTGCGCGACTTCTGCAACGCGGCCTATGCGCACATCGGCCGCGAGATCCGCTGGGAGGGCAGCGGGGTGGACGAGAAGGGCTACGACGCCGAGACCGGCCAGCAGATCGTGGCGGTCGATCCGCGCTATTTCCGGCCCACCGAGGTCGAGACGCTGCTCGGTGATCCCACCAAGGCGCGCGAAAAGCTGGGCTGGGAGCCGGAGATCAGCTTCGAGGATATGGTCCACGAGATGATGGAGAGCGACCTGTCGCTGGCCAAGCGCGACGCCCTGGTGAAGGAACACGGCTACAAGGCCTTCGACTACAACGAATGACAGGCGGGGCCATGGATCCTGACGCTAAATACTATGTCGCCGGCCACCGCGGCTTGGTGGGGGCGGCGATCCAGCGCGCCCTGGAGGGTGCGGGCTGCCGAGACATCGTCACCCGTACCCATGCCGAGCTGGACCTGACCAGCCAGGCGGCGGTGGATGCCTTCTTCGAGCAAGAGCGGCCCGACTATGTGATCCTGGCCGCGGCCAAGGTGGGCGGCATCCATGCCAACAACACCTATCCGGCCGACTTCATCTACCAGAACCTGATGATCGAGGCCAATGTGGTGCACGCGGCCTGGCGCGCCGGGGTGAAGCGGTTGCTGTTCCTCGGCAGCTCCTGCATCTATCCCCGCGACGTGGCGCAGCCGATGCGCGAGGACGCCCTGCTCACGGGCGTGCTGGAGTCCACCAACGAGCCCTATGCGATCGCCAAGATCGCCGGCATCAAGCTGTGCGAGTCTTACAATCGCCAGCACGGCACCGATTTTCGCTCGGTGATGCCCACCAACCTGTATGGCCCGGGTGACAACTTCCATCCCGAGAACTCCCATGTCATCCCGGCGCTGATGCGCCGCTTCCACGAGGCCAAGTTGCGAGGCGACCGCGAGGTGGTGGTGTGGGGCTCCGGGCGCCCGATGCGCGAGTTTCTGCATGTGGACGATATGGCGGCGGCCAGCCTGTATGTGCTGGGGCTGGACAAAGCCACCTACGAGGCCAACACCCGGCCGATGCTCTCCCACATCAATGTGGGTACCGGGGTGGACTGCACCATCCGCGAGCTGGCCGAGACCATCGCCGAGGTGGTGGGGTTCGAGGGAGAGCTGGTGTTCGATGCCAGCAAGCCGGACGGTACGCCGCGCAAATTGATGGACGTCTCGCGTCTGCGCGCCCTGGGCTGGGAGGCGCAGATCGGGCTCAGGGAAGGTCTGGCCTCGACCTATGCCTGGTTCGTGGAGCACCAGGCCGAGGCGCGGGTCTGATCGGGAAGGTGGGCATGAAAGGCCATCGAGCACGCTGTTGGCCGGTGCGTCGGGCCTGAAGGCCCTCCTGCAAAGCGACAGTCAAGGTCCCTGCAGGAGGGGCTTCGACCGGGACGGAATACGGAATACCGGTCGAGCCTGAAGACCTCCCGCATTTCCATCCACCACCCGCTGCATCAATAGGCCTCGTGCCTGAACAGGGCGATCACGGTTCTCGCAAGAATGGCCAGGTCCAGCCCGATCGACCAGTTGTTGATGTATTCGATGTCGAAATGCACCCGCTTGGCCATCAGCTCCAGGTCGCGGGTCTCGCCCCGGTAACCCTTCACCTGCGCCAGGCCGGTGATGCCCGGCTTGATCCGGTGGCGCGCCAGGTAGGCGGAGATCTTTCCGGCGTATTCCTCGTTGTGCTGCACCGCGTGGGGGCGTGGCCCGACCAGGGACATGTCGCCGGCCAACACGTTGAACAGCTGGGGCAGTTCGTCGATGCTGGTGCGGCGGATGAAGCGCCCCACCCGGGTCACCCTCGGGTCGTTCCGGGTCGCCTGTTCGACCTTGTCGTCCTTCGGCAGGTCCGTCCGCATGCTGCGGAATTTCCAGATATGGAACACCTTGCCGTCCCAGCCGGTACGCGGCTGCCGGAAGAACACCGGCCCCGGGGAATCCAGCTTGATGGCGATGGCGGTCAGGATCATGATCGGGCTGGCCAGGATCAGGAGGATGCTGGCCAGCACCTTGTCCTCGATCTCTTTCATCACCCGGTTGAGGCCGACCAGCGGGGTCTCGGACAGGGTGATCATCGGCAGGCCGTTCAGTTCTCGGATGCTGTGGTTGATCAGCGGCAGGGAGAAGATGTTGGGCACCCAGTGCACGTCGACGTTCTCGTCGAGCAGCCGGAAATAGAGCGGCTCGATGGCGGGCGAGGCGTCCAGCGGGACCGCCAGGTAGACGGTCCTTACCCCATGCTTTCGCACCAGGTCGATGGTGTCATCGATGGTGCCGAGTATCTTGGGGCCATTGGGGCTGTCGTCGGCAGGCTCCTCGTTGTCATCGTCTGCGCAGGGGCGGGGGGCGGTTACCGCGCCGACGACCGATTCCATGATCCAGGGATTGTCATGGATCCGGTAATGGATCTGCTTGGCCAGTTCGCCGGTGCCGATGATCAGTGCCGGAACGGTCTTCTCCGGTGTCTTGAGCCATTCGTGGTAGACCCGAAACAGAATGTGCACCAATATCTGCGCGGCCAGCCCTCCGGTGAAGAGAATCCCCACGGCGAGGCGGGAGTAGGCCTCTGTCTCCTTGGTGACGAAGCCGAGCGCCAGCAGAAAGCCGAAGGTGAAGATCCAGGCCTTGACCAGCGACAGGATACTTTGGGTGAAGCTGCGCGGCGTCTGGTAGATGCCGAAGAGGTCGTAGAAGAAGGCCATGCTACCGAACAGCAGCAGGAAGAAGATGACATAGCGCTGGGGAAAGAGGCCGTCGTGCAGATAGACGACGGTGGCGAAGCCGACCACGGATACGGCCAGGCCGTCGAACAGGGACAGCAGAAAGAGGTGCAGGCTGCCGGACGGTCGATGGCCGGTGTTGGGTTCGGTTGGCATGGTTCCAATGGTGATCTGGATGGCTGGGCCCGTTGCAGCGCTGGCCGGATAGCAGATGCGCGGCG
>CAZVIG010000279.1:0-3718 GCA_964627395.1 uncultured Sedimenticola sp. | reverse complement strand
TCGGGCCGGTGCAGCAGGACTTCACCCTTGCCGGCACCCTGCTGCAGGAATGTCTGCACAGCGGCGCACCCCTGCACGTCGCCGACGTGGGCGCCACCACCCGGCTCGACAGCCACTACCGGTTTCTCAAGGTGCTGCACCAGCAGGGACGCAACGAGGCGGTGTTCATGCCCATTCTGGGCAACGAACCGCGCGTCGGGGTGCTGGTGCTGGCGGCACGCACCCCCAACAGCTTCACGCCCGAACACCTGGAGTTGCTGAACAACCTCTCCAGCCTGTTCAGCGCCACCTTCGGCCGCACCCTGGAACTGACCGAGAACGCGCGCCTCGCGGCCATCGGCCAGTTCACCTCGGGCATCGTGCACGAGATCCGTACCCCCTTATCCACCATCGGCCTGGTCCTGGATCACCTCGCCACGCAGGAAATGCCACCCGGCGCGCAGCGGCGGGTGGAGCTGGCGCGCGCCGAGACCCGGCGCCTGGGGCGTTTGATGGAGGACATTCTGCTGTATGCCAAGCCGCTCCGCCTGGAGCGCCGGCCGCTGCGCCTGGCGGAGCTGCTGGACGAGCTGGGCGAGACTGCGGTCGCCGACCCGCGCCTTCACCTGGACCACGATGCCCTGGGGGCGCTGCCGGCGCTGCCCCTGGACCGGGACCGCATGCTGCAGGTGCTCAACAACCTGATACGAAACGCCCTGGAGGCGAACGGCGACGACCCGCGGGGTGTGCGGGTGACGGGAACGCTGGACGGGGAAAGAGACGAGGTGCGGCTGGTGGTGGAGAACGGCGGCGAGCCGATCCCGCCGGATCTGATGCCGCACCTGTTCGAGCCCTTCTACACCTCGAAGCGCGGCGGCACCGGGCTGGGCCTGGCGATCGTGCGGCGCATCGTGGAGGCGCACGGCGGGCGCATCGAGATCCAGTCCGACGCGCTCGACGGGACCCGCGTGACCGTGACGCTGCCCCGCCAGCCGGGCGGGGCAGCGGATCGGAATCAGGCGGCGTCTTCCGACTGAACGCCCTGCTTCTTCTGCAGATCCTCGATCGCCGCCTTGATGGCGTCCTCGGCCAGCACCGAGCAGTGCACCTTCACCGGCGGCAACGCCAGCTCCTCGGCGATGTCGGTGTTCTTGATCTGCTTCGCCTCTTCCAGCGTCTTGCCCTTGACCCATTCGGTCAGCAGCGAGCTGGAGGCGATGGCCGAGCCACAGCCGTAGGTCTTGAACTTGGCGTCCTCAATGACGCCCTCCTCGTTGACCTGGATCTGCAGGCGCATTACGTCGCCGCAGGCAGGGGCGCCCACCATCCCGGTTCCCACGTTGGGGGCGTCCTTGTCCAGGGTGCCCACGTTGCGCGGGTTCTCGTAGTGGTCGATCACCTTGTCACTGTATGCCATGGTCCTGTCCTCTCGTTTGCTTCTGGACGGCCAGTGGCCGCTCCGTGACGCCGGCGGCTCAGGCCGCGCGGTGGTTGATGTCCAGCAGGTCCGCCTTGCCGCCCGACTTGCGGCCGGCCTCGCGTTCCAGCCCACGCTTCACCAGGTCGGCGAGGGTGATGCCGGTGAGGAAGTCGTAGATCTGCTGGCTCAGGTCGTCCCACAGGCTGTGGGTCATGCCGCGCTGGGTGTCCGCGCTGGTCGGCCGCGGATTGCAACGGGTGAACTCCACCCATTCGTCCACCGCGCAGATGATGTCGGCGATGGAGATCTCGTCGGCCGGGCGACCCAGGTAGTAGCCCCCACCGGGGCCGCGCACGCCACGCACCAGCCCCTTGCCGCGCAGGGCCGCGAACAGCTGCTCCAGGTAGGAGAGCGAGATGCCCTGGTTCTCGGAAATGTCGGCCAGCGTGACCGGGCCCTCGGTCCCGTTCAGCGCCAGGTCGAGCATGGCGGTGACCGCATAGCGGCCCTTGGTTGAAAGTCTCATTTTGGGTAAACCTCCCTATGACTGACCCTGGGGCGTTAATTCCCCAGTAATTTGCTCGGTTAAGTCTAGCGGTACTTGAGCATTTTAGTCAAGTTTTTTCCCGCACCCGAGCTGGGGTTGTAAGGCCCAGATGGGGCCTTTGCGCCGAAATTCAAGTCGTTGCGGCGGATCGGCGCCTCAGGTGGCGGCAGGGAGACAGGCGGACGGCAGGGCCGGTTCGGCGGTCCGGGGCACGAAGCGGTAGTCCAGGGTGCCGCAGAAGCCCAGCCACTTCCCCAGAAACCAGTTGAGGCGCCACTTGTTGCACAGGCCGGGCGGCTCGTACAGCACCTCGGTGGGCAGCGCCGACTGGCGCAGGGTCACCGCCTCCACCTCGCGCGCATCGTGATATACCCGCAGCACCGCGTCCGGCTCCGCGGGGTGGCGGTCGTCGCCGAAGCGGTGGGTGAGCCGGACCAGGGTGGTGTAAGGCCCCTGTTCCAGAATCGTGAGCTGCAGGTCGGCATGCCCGGGGCAGCGGGCCAGATAGTCGCCCCGCATCTCGCGCAGCGCCGGCGCCAGGCGCAGCAGCAGGCGATAGTTTTCCTCGCACAGCGCCACCAGCCGGCCCACGGTGGGCCGCCGGTCCAGCAACTGGTCGAGCATCTTGTGCCAGGGTGCCTGCATGCGATCGGGTGTCCGATTGGAATCCAGGGTCAGTATACCCGCTCCCCTGCCCCGGCCCCGAAACGACGAAGGCCGGTCCAGGACCGGCCTTCCTCGAAGCCATGCGGGGAATCAGCCCTGAGACTGTTCGCCCTGCTGCTTCTGCTGTTCGGCGATCTGGCGATGCACCTCCTCCATGTCCAGCTCGCCGGCCTTCTTGACCAGTTCGCGGAAGGAGGACTCGGGCAGCGCGCCTGCCTCGCTGTAGATGATGACCTGCTCACGGAAGATCATCAGAGTGGGAATGGAGCGAATCTGGAAGTGCGCCGCGATGGCCTGTTCCTCCTCGGTGTTGACCTTGGCGAACACCACGTCCGGAAACTCCTCCGACACCTTTTCATAGGTGGGGGCGAAGGAGCGGCAGGGACCGCACCAGGGGGCCCAGAAATCGACGATCACGAAATCGTTCTCGGTGATGGTCTTTTCGAAATTCTCTTCATTCAGCTCAATGACCGCCATGTGGGGCCTCCTGCAATACAAAAACACAAGCGGCTAGCATAGCAGAAAGGGCCCACTGCCATCCCGGCCGGAGCCAAGGGCGGAGCGAGCAACACGCGCGCGGGTCGCCGCCCGCTTTCGGAATGGCTGCTGCGTAGCGGCAACGATGCCCTGTTCGCTATCCAGGACAATGGTGTTGCTTGTGGTGGCAAGAACGGGGCGCGTCACCCCCCTCCTAGCCTCCCCCCGCAAGGGGGGGGAAGGGACGACATTTCCCCCGGCGGCAGCGCCCGCGTGCAGGAGGACTCAGCCCTCCAGGCCGGCGAAGATGGCGTCGCGCACCTCATCCACCGAACCCATGCCGCTCACCTTGACGTACTTGAGATTGCCGGCCTCCGCCTCCTTGGTATAGAAGTCGATCAGCGGCTCGGTCTGCTCGTGGTACACCTCGAGGCGGGCGCGTACCGTCTCTTCCTTGTCGTCGTCGCGCTGGATCAGGTCCTCGCCGGTGACGTCGTCCTTGCCTTCCACCTTGGGCGGGTTGTAGATCACATGGTAGGTACGGCCGGAGGGCAGATGCACCCGGCGCCCGGACATGCGCTTGACGATCTCCTCGTCGGGCACCTCGATCTCCACCACCGCGTCGATGG
>CAZVIG010000278.1:0-3727 GCA_964627395.1 uncultured Sedimenticola sp. | reverse complement strand
CGCCGGCGCGCACCAGCTCGCCTGCCCTTCGCGGTGCGGGTGCTGGCCCGCGAGCGCAAGGCAGGCGAGCTGGTGCGCGCCGGCGAGCGCATCGCCCGCCTGCTGCCCGTCGCCCGCCTGCCGGTGTATCTGGAGGCCCAGCCTGCGGCGCTGCAATGGCTGCAGGCGGCGGTGACGGAACGACGGCCCATCGAGATCCGCCATCAGGGCCACCGCTACCCGGCACGGCTGCAGGCACTGCTGCCGGCGCTGGACGCGAAGAGCCGCCTGCTGCGGCTGCGCGCCCTGGTGGAGCGGCCCTTCGCCGCCCGTCCGCCCCTGCTCGCCGGCGCCTATGTCGAGGCCGAAATTCCCGCCGGCACCCTGGAAGACGCCGTGGCGGTGCCGCGGGAACTGCTGCAGAACAACGACCGGGTCTGGGTGGTGGACGCCGACGACCGGCTGCGGGTGCGCCGCGTGAAGGTTCGCTTCGAGGAACCGGGCCGGGTGTTCATCGACCCCCTGCCGGAAGGCGACCGCCTGCTGCGCGGCAATCCCGGAGGCCTGGTGCCGGGCACCCGGGTCCAGGTCCGCGAGGCGCCATGAGCATCCCGTCCCAGCGGCGCGGCATCGTCGCCTGGTTCGCCGGCAACCCGGTGGCGGCCAATCTGCTGATGTTCGCCCTGCTGCTGGGCGGCCTGCTGGGGCTGAGCGACATCCGCCAGGAGATCACGCCCGACTTCCAGATCCCCGGCATCCGCATCACCATGGCCTACCCCGGCGCCACCCCCGAGGAGGTGGAACAGAGCCTGGTGCTGGCCATCGAACGCGCCCTGCGCGAGGTGGACGACATCACCAACGTGAGCAGCACCGCCGCCGAGGGCAGCGCCACCCTCACCGCCGAGCTGCGCCGCGAGGCGGAGCCCACGGTGGTACTGCAGGAAGTGCGCGACGCCCTGTCGCGCATCGTCTCCTTCCCCGCCGAGGCGGAACCGCCGCGGGTGAGTCTGCGCCGCCACGGCTTCTACGTGATCAGCATCGGCGTCGCCGCGACGCTCGACCGGGAGACGCGCCAGGCGCTGGGGCGCGCGATCCAGCGGCGCCTGCTGGCCCTGCCGGGGGTGGCACGGGTGGAGATCCGCGGCGGCGCCCGTCCGGAGATCCACCTGGAGGTCCCCGCCGCCCGGCTGCGCGAGTACGACCTGGACCTGGAGACCATCGCACAGCGGGTGCGCGCCGCCTCGCGCGACCATCCCGCCGGCAAGCTGGAGACCGACGCCGGCGAGATCCTGCTGCGTACCACCGGGCGCCGCGAACAGGCGCGCGAGTTCGCCGACATTCCCCTGCGTCAGGATCTGGACGGGGCGCGGCTGCGCCTGGGGGACATCGCCCACCTGGAGGACGGCTTCGCCGAATCGCGCCAGTTGTTCGAATTCGATGGCCGTCCCGGGCTGCGCCTGGACGTCTATCAGGTGGATGGCGCCCGGCCCGTGAGATTGGCCCACCAGGTGCGCGAGCTGGTGGACGAACTCGATGCCCAGCTCCCCGACGAGATCCGCCTGAGCGTGCAGAACGACCGCTCCCAGCGCTATGCCGAGCGGCGCGACATCCTGCTCAAGAACGGCGCCCTGGGGCTGCTGCTGGTGATCGTCGCGCTGGGCATCTTCCTCGACCCGCGCCTCGCCTTCTGGGTGACCGTCTCCATCCCGGTGGTGTTCATCGGCAGCTTCGCCTTCCTGCCCTGGATGGACGTGACCCTGAACATGATCTCGCTGTTCGCCTTCATCCTGGCGATCGGCATCGTGGTGGACGATGCCATCATCGTCGGCGAGAACATCCACGCTCGCCACCGCGAAGGCCTGCCGCTGCGCGAGGCGGTGCCAGCGGGCGCCAGCGAGATGGCCCTGCCGGTGAGCGTGGCGGTGGGTACCAACATCCTCGCCTTCCTGCCGCTGCTTGGGGTGCCCGGCGCGGTGGGGCAGTTCATGCGCGACCTACCGGTCGTGGTCTCGGTGGTGTTCGCCGTCTCCCTGATCGAGGCCCTGCTGGTGCTGCCGGCGCACCTGCGCGGCGGGACGGCGCGGCGCGAGCGGCCCCGCTCGCGCATCGCGCGCCTGCACGCACGGGCCGCCGCCAGCCTGGACCGCCTGCGCGACGGGCCCTACCGGCGCCTGCTGGTCCGCGCCATCGCCCATCGCTACCTGGTACTGATCCTGTTCGGCGGCGGCCTGGCGCTGGTGGCTGCCTGGTACGCCTCGGGACGCATCGACCTCACCTGGCGCCCGGAGGTCCCCGGCAACCGCGTGGACGCCGAGCTGGACATGCCGGTGGACGCCTCGCGCGAGCAGACCCTGGCGGTGGTGCGCCGCATCGAGCAGGCGGGCCTGCGCGCGGTGGAGGCCCTCGGCGGCCGCCAGTACCTGGAAAGCCGCTTCGTGCGCCTGGGCTCGCGCCGTCCCACCTTCGGCGAGGTGAGCATGATCCTGGTGTCGGACGACCGGCGCCCCTTCACCCAGGAGGAGTTCACCCGGGAATGGCGGCGCCAGCTCGGGCCGCTGCCGGAGGCCAAGTCGCTGTTCTTCGAATACCTGGTGGGGCCCGGCGGCAACCGCGCCCTGCGCCTGGACCTCTCGCATCCCGACCACCGCGTGCTCACCGAGGCGGCACGCGAGCTGGCGCGGCGCCTGCGCGCCATCGAGGGCGTGGTGGACGTGAGCGACGGCACCGACACCGGCAAGCGCCAGCTACGCGTCTCGCCCACCGCCGAGGCGCGCGCCCTGGGGCTGGACGAGGCGGCGATCGGCCGCCAGCTTCGTCACGCCTGGTACGGCGCCGAGGTGCGGCGCCTGCTGCGCGACGGCGAGGAGGTGAAGATCCTGGTGCGCCTGCCGGCGGCGCAACGCGCCAGCCTGGCGGCACTGGCGGACTTCCCCCTGCGCACCGCCGACGGCGGCCAGGCGCCCCTGTCCCGCGTGGCCGAGATCGCCTGGGGGCGCGCCTATGCCGCCATCCAGCGCGAGAACGGCCGCCGGGTGCTGCGCGTGGCCGCGAGCATCGACAAGGCGCGCGCCAACGGCCGCCAGGTGCGGGCGGCGCTGGAATCGAAGGTGCTGCCGGCATTGACCGCGCGCTACCCCGACCTGGAATGGGCCTTCGCCGGCGGCCGGCGCGACCGTCAAAAGACCTTCGACTACATCTTCCGCGGCCTGGCCTGGGCGGCGCTGGCGATGTTCGCCCTGTTCGCGGTGCTGTTCCGCAGCTATGCCCAGGCGCTGGTGGTGATGGCGACCATCCCCTTCTCGGTGGCGGCCGCGGTGGCCGGGCATGTGCTGATGGGGCGGGATCTCAGCTCGGTGAGCCTGTACGGCATGATCGCCCTCGGGGGACTGGTGGTGAACGGCGCCCTGGTGCTGACCCTGCGCCTCAACGCGCTGCGCGCGCGTCAGGCCAGCGAGGCCCTGCTGCACGCGGCCCTGAGCCGCTTCCGGCCAATCCTGCTCACCGCGCTCACCACCAGCGTGGGGCTGGCGCCGCTGCTGTTCGAGACCTCGGTGCAGGCGCTGTTCCTGGTACCGATGGCGATCGCGCTCACCTTCGGCACCCTGGCCTCGGCCCTGGTGGTGCTGATCCTGATCCCTGCCCTGCACGCGGTGCTGGACGACCTGCGGCGGATATTGGGTGTGCCGGGCGACGACCCGGAAGGTGATCGCAACCCGGTTTCCCCCTCCCAGCCTTCCCCCGCAAGCGG
>CAZVIG010000277.1:560-3757 GCA_964627395.1 uncultured Sedimenticola sp. | reverse complement strand
CGCTTCCGGTCCTGCGATGCTCGGCTGCGCCGACGGGACGGGGCACTCCGTAGCCCACTCCGAGGCACGATTCGAGTCGGCCCCGTTTGAACCCCCTTTATTCCTTGCAGCACATGGACTTCGCGAATGTCGGGCAGGTTTTCCCCGGACAGCAGTGCCGCAAGCGGGGGGAGGGAAGCAAAGGCGCTTTTCGGGATGACCTGCGTTGGCAGCAGCGCCTTGTTCGTACCCCCGGACTCCATGCGGCCGCTGTGGGAGCGGCTTCAGCCGCGACAAGGAGACGAGTGCTGCATCGGCGTCGGGGCTGAAGCCCCTCCCACAAAGAAGCTCTGCGCTCAACCTCCCCAAAAAATTGCGAATTTCCCTCTCGTCTCCCCCGCTTGCGGGGGAGGCCGGGAGGGGGCGCCGGCTGCGATACCCCTCAGGGATTCGCCAGCGCCTTGCGGATGCTGGCCAGGGAGCGCGGCCAGGGCTTGTGGCGGCGCATCGACTCGGGCAGTTCCGCCACGGCGGCGCGGGCACTCGCGGCATCGGGAAACAGTCCATAGCCGAGGGCCCACATCACACGGCCCTGGCCGCTGCGCACCTGGTACAGCAGCAGCGGCCGCTTCAGATTGCCGCCGAGCTGCGGCACCAGGGCCTCCAGGTCGTCCCGTTTGCCAGCGGCGAGCAGTTGCAGGGTGATGCTGCCCGGCGGCTGGGCGGCCAGCCATTGCGCATCCGCCTGCACCAGCGATGCGGCGCCCTCCATCCGGTCCAGCTCCTTCAGCGCCTCGGCGGAGCGGGCCAGCCCCTGGGCGGCCGCCTTGCGGTACCAGGAACGCGCCCTGGCGAGATCCCGTGGCACACCCTGGCCCAGGGCATACAGGCTGGCGAGGTTGTGCTGCGCCAGCGGCAGGCCCTGTTCGGCCGCCTTGCGCCACCAGCGGGCGGCCTTGCGCGCACCGGCGTCGCCCGGCTCGGCATTCAGATAGTGATTGCCCAGGTTGTACTGGGCGAAGGCATCGCCCGCCTCGGCGGCGCGACGCAGCCATTGCAGGGCCTGCGCCGGATCGGCGGACACCCCCAGCCCCTTCTGGTACACCAGGCTCAGATAGAAGGCGGCACGCGGGTTGCCCGCCTCCGCCAGCGGCTGTAGCGTCGCCAGGGCGTCGGCGTAACGTCCCGCCTGCAGGGCCTCGACCGCCGCATCCAGCTCCGCGGCTGGCTCCGCCCAGGCCGACAGGACCGCGAGCGCCAGCCACAGCAGCAGGAAGGACCGGGCCACGCGGGCCATCAGGTCTCCCCGAGGGCCTGCCGGGTCTGTTCCACCACCCGGCGCGCCGTCTCGCGCCCGCGGCTGGCGGCCTCGGACAGCGGCGGGTCGCCGGGCCGCGGCGGCTCGTGCTCCTCGTTGCGCAGGTAGATGGTCTGGGTGGGAAAGGCGTACTCCACCTCCAGCTCGCGCGCCACGCGCAGGCAGTCCACCAGAAAACGATGCCGCTCGCGCAGCTCGGTGGCCCAGTCGGGCGTCTCCCAGAAGACGTACACCAGCACCGAGAGGGCGCTGTCGCCCAGGTCGTTGAGATAGATGTGGAAGTAGTCCTTGCGCATGTAAGGGTGCTCGCGCACCAGCTCGCGCAGCGCCTCGCAGAAGGCCTCGATGCGCTCCGGCGGGGTGTCGTAGGCGAGCCCGAAATGCGCCTTGTAGCGGCGGTAGCGGCGCTTGCCCATGTTGTCCACCTTGGCGGTGATGAAGCGCGAGTTGGGGATGGTCACCAGCGAGTTGTAGAAGGTACGGATGCGGGTGCTGCGGAAGCCCATGTGTTCCACCGTGCCTTCCACGTCGTCGAGCACGATCCAGTCGCCCACGGTGAAGGTGCGATCGAGCAGTACCGTGACCGAGCCGAACAGGTTCTGCACCATGTCCTTGGCGGCCAGGGCGAAGGCCAGGCCGCCCAGTCCGAGGCCCGCCAGCAGGCCGGTGATGTCGATGTTGAGGTTGTCGGCGATGAACACCAGGCCGACCACGGTGACGAAGATCTTGAGCGAGCGCGAGATCAGCGGCACCAGCACGTCGTCGATCTTGTTGTCGGTGGCCTCGGCGCGCGCACGCAGCCAGGCGGCGAAAATGTCCACCAGGCGGTAGGCGGCCCAGACCGCGGCCAGGCTGGCGAGCGCCTTGACCGCCACCGAGAGAATCACCAGCGCCAGCTCCGGCAGGCCGATGGCGTTGATCCCGGCCCACCACACCGCGGACATGGCCACCAGGCCGAGGGGGCGCAGGCGATTCTCGCCGTCCTCCACCGAGCTGAAGTCGCCGCTGCTGCGGCGCAGCCAGCGACGCATCAGACGGCGCAGCAGGAAGCTGACGATCCAGTCCGCCACCACGCCCAGCACCACGGTCAGCAGCAGCGCCAGCCAGCGCCAGTTCTCCAGCAGGAAGGTCTTGTGGCGCAGCGGCGCCGGCATCATGCGCTGCAGGCGGATCTCCCAGG
Source organism: uncultured Sedimenticola sp. (assembly GCA_964627395.1). Classification (GTDB taxonomy): domain Bacteria; phylum Pseudomonadota; class Gammaproteobacteria; order Chromatiales; family Chromatiaceae; genus MONJU. The sequence goes on along the minus strand of CAZVIG010000277.1, from coordinate 1,280 downwards.
GCAGGTATTCCTCGTTGCTGGCCACCCCCTTCACCGGCGCCTTGGCGGCGAGTTCGTCGTAGATGGCGGGAAGCTGGCGCAGGGTGGAGGCGTCGAACAGCCAGCGGCCGTCCTCCTGGCGGCGCAGCCGCACGATGCCCTTGTCGTAGCGGGCGAAGATCCATTCGGTGCCGCGCGGCCGGCTGGGGACCCGCTTGAGATCCACCTTGCGGGTGCGGTCGATCACCTCCAGGAGCTGCCAGGCCAGGGTCTCGCCCCGCTCGCGCCGTACCAGGGGGTTGATCTCGGACAGGTCGAGGGTGGCCAGGGCGTCCTCGATGCGCTGCTTGTCGCCGCGCTTGATGTCGTTCATGGCGCCGAGGAAGGTGCGCAGCGTCTCGCGCGGGGAGGCGAGATGCGCGGGCACCTCGGGCTTGGCCTTCTCCGCGGCCGGCTTGGCCGGTGCCGCCTGCTCCTTGGCCGCGACCGGCGAGAAGGCGCCCGCGAAGGCGAGCGATAACACGAGCAGCAGGGACAGCAGGCGGTTCATGGGGCTCCTTTCGACGGCATCACAAAGGGATTTCGATGTTATCAATCAGGCGCGCCTGGCCCAACCAGGCCGCGGCCAGGATCACCAGGCGGCGGCTCTCGGCGGTCGGCGCGAGCAGGGTCTCGGCGTCCGCCACCGCGACATAGTCGGGGCGGAAGCCGGCCTCCGCCAGGGCGTCCGTAACCGTCCGT
>CAZVIG010000277.1:0-550 GCA_964627395.1 uncultured Sedimenticola sp. | reverse complement strand
TTCCAATGCCGCCCAGTCGCGCTCGCCGGCGGCGATGCGCTCGGCGGCCCGCTGCAGCTCGTGGTACAAGGTGGGAGCGATGCGCCGCTCCTGCGCGCTCAGGTACTGGTTGCGCGAACTCATGGCCAGGCCGTCGGGCTCGCGCACCGTGTCCACGCCGACGATCTCCACCGGCATCGCCAGGTCGCGCACCATGCGCCGGATCACCTGGAGCTGCTGGTAGTCCTTCCTGCCGAACACCGCGAGATCGGGCTGCACCATGTTGAACAGCTTGCACACCACGGTGGCCACACCGGTGAAGTGGCCGGGGCGCGAGGCGCCGCAGTACAGCTCGCCGATGCCCGGCACCTCCACCCGGGTCTGCTGTTCCAGCGGCACCGGATACATCACCTCCACCGGCGGGGCGAACAGCAGCGCCGCCCCCTCCGCCTGCAGGGCGCGGCGATCCGCCTCCAGGGTGCGGGGGTAGCGGTCCAGGTCCTCGTCCGGGCCGAACTGCAACGGATTGACGAAGATGCTCACCACCACGCTGGCGGCGCGCCGGCGCGCC
>CAZVIG010000276.1:0-3763 GCA_964627395.1 uncultured Sedimenticola sp. | reverse complement strand
TGGTACATCTTGTCCTTCATCTTGTTGCCGGTGACCCGGATCTTCTCCGCATTGACCACGACGATGTAGTCGCCGGTGTCCACGTGCGGGGTGAAGATCGGCTTGTGCTTGCCCTTGAGGCGCCGCGCGATCTCGGAGGCGAGACGGCCGAGGGTCTTGCCTTCGGCGTCCACGACATACCAGTCGCGGCGGACTTCGGCGGGTTTGGCGCTGACCGTGGTGTTCATGTTCCTGCTCCAACAGGGCCCCGTGGGGCTTGCCAGTTCGGTTTCGATCGGATTCACGAAAGGGCGCGAATCTTACCTGGCCACACGGGGGTTTGCAAGCAAAAAAAGGGCGTGGCGGGGGGGCGCCACGCTCAAGATAACCACCAAAGGAGGATGGAGGAGTACTGATTCACCGAATCAGTATGTTAATAATCCATGATATTTTGCCGTCAAGTCAACTGCCGGAATGTTCCCCGAAGGCGACATTCATGCCGAGGCTGACCCAGATCAATACATGAGACCCTCTGGCGTCTGGGGAAAGCCGGTCAGACAGGCCCAGGCCGATCGATCAACAGCCGCTCCACCCGCTCTCCGCCCTGGAGATGGCGCTCGATGATCTCGTCCAGATCCTCGCGATCCACATAGGTGTACCAGGTCTCATCGGGGTAGATCACGATCACCGGCCCCTGCTCGCAGCGATCGAGGCAACCTGCGGTGTTGATGCGCACCCTGCCGGGACCGTGGATACCCAGCTCCTTGCAGCGCCGTTTGACGTAGTCGCGCGCCTCGGCCGCGCCGCAGACGCCGCAGGAGGGACGGCCGTCCTCGCGCCGGTTGGTACAGAAGAAGACGTGATGCCGGTAATAACCCATGGACATTTCCCCAGTCCGGGATGGACGGGCATTATAGCGACATGCATGAACCCCTCCCCCAGGAAAAGGCACTGGCCGAGGCCGACCGCTGCGTCAAGTGCGGCCTGTGCCTGCCCCACTGCCCCACCTACCGCCTGTATGCCGACGAGAGCGAATCACCGCGCGGCCGTATCGCACTCGCCGAGGCCCTGCTGCGCGGCCAGCTCGACCCGGACCCCGCCCTTCAGGGGCACCTGGACCGCTGCCTGCTGTGCCGCGCCTGCGAGGCCAACTGTCCCTCCGGGGTGCGCTACGCCGCCCTGCTCGACGTCGCGCGCGCCCGGCTGCCGGCGCCTCGAGGCGAGGCCCTGATGCCATCCGTAGACGGTCCCTGGCTGGGCGCCGCGACCCGCGCCGCACGTCTCCTGCACCTGCCGGGCCTGCGCGGACGGTTGGCGCGCGCCCTGCCAGCGAGCGGCGCTGCTCCCGCCCCCGGCGTTCATCCGCCCGACGGGCCGGCACGCGGGCGCATCGGGCTGCTGCTGGGCTGCGTCACCCGCACCCAGCAGCCGGAGGCCCTGCGGGCGGCCATCCGCGTCCTCAACCGGCTGGATTACGAGGTGGCGGTCCCGGCGGGCCAGGGCTGCTGCGGGGCCCTGGCGGCGCACCAGGGCGACCCGGAGACCGCCCAGCGCCAGGTCGAGGCCAACCGCGCCGCCTTTCAGGGACTGGATGGCGTGGTCGCCATCGCCAGCGGTTGTTCGCTGCAGCTCGCCGAAACGCTCTCCGACCCGGCGCCCCAGGACATCACGACCTTTCTGGCCGAGGCCCTGCGGGATCGGCCGCTGACCTTTCGGCGCCCCGAAGGCCCCGTCGCCCTGCATGTGGCGTGCTCCCTGGCCAACGGGCTGGACGGCACCCGGGCGCTGCTGGAGCTGATCGGGCGGCTGGATGCCGAGGTGGAATTACTGGGCGAGCCGGGTAGTTGCTGCGGGGCGGCCGGCACCCACCTGCTGACTCAGCGCGCGCAGGCCGAGCGGTTGCGCGCACCGTTGCTGGCCCGACTCAGGACCTTACGGCCACGTTACCTGCTCAGCGCCAACATCGGCTGTGCCTTGCACTTGGCCGAAGGGGCCATGACCGAGGGCATCGAGGTGGATGTGCTGCATCCGGTGGAGCTGATGGCGCGCCTGCTCGAGGACGACCCGCCTGAATCACCCACAATAGACACGGCATATTGATGTCTCGCGACAATCATTTGACAGGATCCACTCCGAGATCCTTGCAGATCTTGCGTACCAGAAAATCCTTGATCTCAGAATGACGCGGCACCGCCGAGCGTCTGTTGGACGCAGGGTTGTGCCACCACGAATGTCTCCCGCCCTTCTCTCAATAGCTCGCATCCCTGGCTCCGCAGATACTTGAGAAAGGCGGTTCGCTTCATACCGCTATCTTCTCTTCCGTGTAGCCGCTGCCGGCGGCAGAAAGTGCATCTTGCCGATTGAACGCGAGCGCCTCTCGCAGCGTGACAGCGAGGGTTTCCATTAACGCGTCGTAGGTATCTTCCTGACAATTGACCTCCGGAACCTCTTCGATCCAGCCGACCCAACTGTCACCAACCTGTTTTACCACGGCGGTATATTCGTTTTGCATCTCACTTCTCCTCGCCACAACCTGTCCCAACCCAGGACCCCGCATTGGATCGATGAGGATACAATGGCAGGCACGAAAACATACCGTATCGACCATGACCGAAAGAACCTACTCCACCGCCGACACCCTGCTGCTGGGCCTCGACCAGGCACTGCGCACCTTGTTCGGCCAGCCGAAGGTGACCGACCGGCCCAACCCCGCCGAGGGCCAGCCCGAAGCGGAGCTGGACGATCGCCAGCGCGATCACATCGCCCGCCTGCTGCGTGTCGATCACACCGGCGAGGTGTGCGCCCAGGCGCTCTATCAGGGTCAGGCGGCGACCGCACGCGATCCGGCGGTGCGCGAGGCCATGGAACGGTCGGCGGACGAAGAGAACGACCATCTCGCCTGGTGCGAGCAGCGCATCGACGAACTGGGAGGCCGGCGCAGCCTGCTCAACCCCTTGTGGTATGCCGGCTCGTTCGCCGTCGGCGCCGCGGCCGGGGCGGCCGGCGACCGCTGGAGCCTGGGCTTCGTGGCAGAGACCGAGAAACAGGTGGAGGCCCACCTGCAGTCGCACCTAGACGAGATCCCGCCCGAAGACCGGCGGACCCGCGCCATCCTCGAGCAGATGAAACACGATGAGGCCGAACACGGGCGCAAGGCCCTGGCCCATGGAGGGAACGAGCTACCCACGCCGGTCAAGCATGCGATGAAGCTGATGTCGAAGGTGATGACCCGGACGGTCTACTATCTCTGACCCACCTCGGAGTCGGCACCGCTCTCAGGAAGAAAAGAAACCATATTCGTCCACGTAGTCTTCGGGCGCGAACTCCCGCAGCGCATCGAACAACGGGCGGAGATGCTTTTCGTAAGGCTTCCAGCGCCCGATCGAAGTCGTGTAGAGCTTCTGGCGCACCTGCCATTTGCTCGCCGTCTTCACCTGCCGCTCCTGCTCATGGAATCTCTTCATCCCGTCTTCCATCTCGAGATGAAGGAAGGCCGCAAGCCGTGCGATTTCACCTTCCAGGTCGCTCACCAGATCTTCGTAGTTCACGGTGAAGATCGGGTTGGGCAGCACCTGCTTCCAGTGTTCCATCAGCCGGTGTTGCTGCCAGTACATGTAGGCTAGATTTTCCAGGTCATAAGCGTACGGATGGTATCCCTCGAAATCCTGGAAATAGATCGACAGCAGATTGTCCCTGGGATCACGCCGGACGTGGATCACCGGCGCACCGGGAAACAACAGACCGAACAGACCCAGCTGCTGAAAGTTGGTCGGCAGCTTGTTGG
>CAZVIG010000275.1:0-3776 GCA_964627395.1 uncultured Sedimenticola sp. | reverse complement strand
GCCCCGGCTGGGGAGTGTCCTGCGCAGTGAGGATGCCGCTCCTGCCCTGCAGGAGGCGTGTCCCCGGGCCGAACATTCGCGGTGGGGATGCCGATCCTGCATCGCCGAGCCGAAGGGCTGGCCTCAGGCCGCGATGCCGGAATGCCGCAACAGTGCGTCGATCTTCGGCTCGCGACCGCGGAAGGCGCGGAACAGCTCGGCCGCGTCCCGCGAGCCGCCCGGCTCGAGGATGTTGCGCAGGAAGGACTGTCCGGTCTCGCGGTCGAAGATCCCGCGCTCCTCGAACAGCGAGAAGGCATCCGCCGACAGTACCTCGGCCCACTTGTAGCTGTAGTAGCCCGCCGCATAGCCGCCGGCGAAGATGTGGGTGAAGCTGTTGGGGAAGCGGTTCCAGGCGGGGGGGCGGATCACCGCCACCTCGTCGCGCACCTCCTCGAGGATCTCGAAGATGCGCGCGCCGCGTGCCGGGTCGTATTCCAGATGGATGCGGAAGTCGAACAGCGAGAACTCGAGCTGGCGCACCATCATCATCGCCGACTGGAAGTTCTTGGCCGCGATCATCTTGTCGTACAGCGCCTGGGGGATGGGCTCGCCGGTCTCGTAGTGGCCGGAGATCAGGTCCAGGGCCTCGCGCTCCCAGCAGTAGTTCTCCATGAACTGCGACGGCAGTTCCACCGCGTCCCAGGCCACGCCGTTGATGCCGGACACCTCGGGATAGTCCACCCGGGTGAGCATGTGGTGCAGGCCGTGACCGAACTCGTGGAACAGGGTCTCCACCTCGTCGTGGGTGAGCAGCGCGGGCTTGTCGCCCACCGGCGGGGCGAAGTTGCAGGTCATGTAGGCGACCGGGATCTGGCAGCGCTCGTGGGTCACCATGCGCGACTGGCAGGTGTCCATCCAGGCGCCGCCGCGCTTGTTGGGACGGGCGTAGAGATCGAAATAGAACTGGCCGCGCACCGTGCCGTCGGCGTCGCGGATCTCGTAGAACTTGACGTCCGGGTGCCAGACGTCCACCCCCTCGACCTCGACGAACTGCACACCATAGAGGCGTTCCACCACCGCGAACAGGCCGGCGATCACGCGCGGCTCCGGGAAGTAGGGGCGCAGCTCCTCCTGGGTGATGGCGTAGCGCTGCTGGCGCAGCTTCTCGCTGTAGTAGGGCACGTCCCAGGGCTGCAGCTCGTCGCAGCCCAGACCGGCGGCGAACGCGCGCAGCTCGGCCAGCTCGCGCTCGGCCTGGGGCTTCGAGCGCCGGCCCAGGTCATGCAGGAAGCCCATCACCTGATCCGGGTCGCGCGCCATCTTGGTCGCCAGGGAGCGCTCGGCATAGTTGGCGAAGCCCAGCAACTGCGCCAGCTCGTGACGCAGGGCCAGGATCTCCTCCATGAGGGCGCTGTTGTCGTGTTTCGGATCGTGCGGACCCTGGTCCGAGGCGCGGGTGTTGTAGGCGCGGTAGAACTCGTAGCGCAGCTCGCGGTCGTCGGCGTAGGTCATCACCGGGTGATAGGAGGGGAAGTCCAGGGTGAACACCCAGCCGGTCTTGCCGCGCTGTTCGGCGGTCTGGGCGGCGAGGTCCTTCGCCGAGTCCGGCAGCCCGGCGAGCTGCGCCTCGTCGGTGATGTGCTTCTCCCAGGCGTTGGTGCAGTCGAGCACGTTCTCGGCGAAGCGGCTGGTGAGCTGCGACAGGCGCTGGCTGATCTCGCGGTAGCGGGCCTTCTTGTCCGCCGGCAGGTCGATGCCCGAGAGGTGGAAGTCGCGCAGGGCGTTCTCCAGCACCTTGCGCTGCGCCTCGTCCAGCGGCTGGTCGGACTCGGCGAGGCGCCGGTAGGCCTGATAGAGGCGCTCGTTCTGCCCCATCTCGGTGGCATAGTCCGAGAGCTTGGGCAGGCAGGCGTTGTAGGCCTCGCGCAGCGCCTCGCTGTTCATCACCGCGTTGAGATGGGAGACCGGCGACCAGGCGCGCTCCAGCTCGTCCTCCCATTCCTCCAGGGGCTCGATGAAGTTCTCCCAGGTGGGGTGCTCGCCCACCTCGTCGAGCAACGCGGCGATGCGCCGGCGGTTCTCCGCCAGCAGCCAGTCGATGGCCGGCTCGACGTGTTCGGGGCGGATCTCGGAGAAGGGCGGCAGCTCCTCGAAATGCAGCAGGGGGTTGTCCATGGTCTCTCGCATCGATGTGAACCAGCGCGAACTATAACCCAGCGGCCGCCTCAGGCCGGGCCGCTGAACATCACCGCCAACAGCCCCAGACCGACGAAGAAGGCGGCAAAGCCGAGCCCCGCCTGCCAGCGGTAATGGCGCACCAGGTCCGCCTCGGGGCGGTTGGAGACGATGAACTGCCTCCCCTCGGGGCGCCGGATCAGGTGCACATGGGTACGCGCACGCGCCTCGGCCAGCTCATCGCGGGCGCGGCGCCGGGCGGCGCGGCGCGCGTCCTCCCATTCGTCCTGGTCGATGATGCCGTTGCGGTCGTGGTCGAAGCGCTCGCGCAGGGTCTCCGGCTGACGCTTCCACTCGCGCAGCAGCTCCGCGGCCCGCGCCCGTTCGCTCTCCGCCCAGTCGCTGTCGTCCAGGGACTGGAACCAGCCGATCACGTACAGCGGATCGCCGGGCAGGATCACCGTCTCCTCGTAGCGGTGGTCGCCCACCAGGTCCAGCCCCTCCAGCACCCGCCCCACGCCGCGCGCCATGGTCCCCAGGCGCTGATCGACCCGGTACATGGCGGGGCGCGTGCTGTCGCCGCTCCAGCGCTGACGGTGCAGGCTCTGCACCGAGGCGCCCTCCGGGTCCACCACGCACTCGCCGGTGCCGTCGCGCAGCAGGAACAGCTCGTCGCTGGTGCCGCGCTGCACCACCTGCCAGTGCCGGTCGCGGCGACGCTCCACCTTGTAGCTGTACCAGCAGCAGGGGGTCTGGGTGAGCGGCGCCACGATGGGCGGGCCGGGCAGCAGATCGGCGGTGCCCACCAGCTCCACATAACCCTGGGGGGCGGAGCGGATGCGCGCGGTGGGCACGTCCTCGATGAGACGATAGCGGCGCAGGCCGTGAAAACCGGCGAACAGCCCCGCCAGGGCGATGCCGCCGACCGCGATCCGCGCCCCCAGCGAGGCGTGCTGGAGCTGGACGATCAGGTCCTGCAGCATGGCCTACTGGAACAAGCCCTTGAGGTCCACGTCGGCCTTCTCCTCCTCGCTGAACTCCAGCAGTTGCGCCGGCCCGAAGTTGAACATCCGCGCGACGATCAGGTCGGGGAACTGCTCGATGCGCACATTGTTGGCGTTGACCGCCGCATTGTAGAACTCGCGCCGGTCGGCGATGCTGTTCTCCAGGGCGCTGATGCGCCGCTCCAGGTGCTGGAAGCTCTCGTTGGCCTTCAGCTCGGGATAGGCCTCGGCCACCGCGAACAGCCGCCCCAGCCCCATGCGCAGCATGCCCTCCGCCTCGCCCAGGGCGGCGATGTCGCCCTTCCCCTGGGCGTCCGCCACCGCGGCGCGCGCCTTCATCACCCGCTCCAGGGTGTCGCGCTCGTACTGCATGTACTGCTTGCAGGTCTCCACCAGCTTGGGCAGCTCGTCGTGACGCTGCTTGAGCAGCACGTCGATGTTGGCCCAGGCCTGGCTGACCGCATGCTTGAGCGAGACCAGGTTGTTGTAGATGAGCACCGCATAGCCGACCAGCACGACCAGCACGCCCAGAATCACCCATGTCGCGATATCCATGTCCTCGTCCTCGTTGCGGGGGATGAGCGCTAGAGCGGCCACCTCGGCGGACGCTTTAGC
>CAZVIG010000274.1:0-3778 GCA_964627395.1 uncultured Sedimenticola sp. | reverse complement strand
GGGGCTGGAACGCCGACTACCCGGACCCGGAGAACTTCCTGTTCCTGCTCTACGGTCCCAACGGCAAGGTGGAGCACCATGGCGAGAATGCCGCCAACTTCCGCAACACCGAGTTCGACGCCCTGTTCGACCGCATGAAGAACCTGCCCAACGGGCCCGAGCGGCAGCAGGTGATCGACCGCATGGTGGACATCGTGCGGCGCGAGTCGCCCTGGCTGTTCGGCTACTATCCCAAGGCGTTCAGCCTGCACCATGCCTGGTATGGCAACGCGCTGCCGCACCTGATGGCCAACAACACCCTCAAGTACAAGCGCATCGATGGCCCGCTGCGGGCGCGCCGGCAGAAGGAATGGAACCAGCCGGTCACCTGGCCGCTGTGGGTGCTCGTGGGGCTGCTGGTGCTGAGCGCCATCCCGGCGATCCGCGACTACCGGGCACGCGAGAGGAGTCGTGCGCGATGATGGCCTATATCATCCGGCGGGCGCTGTATGCCATCCCGATCCTGATCGGGGTGAACCTGCTCACCTTCGTGCTGTTCTTCGTGGTCAACTCGCCGGACGACATGGCGCGCATGCACCTGGGGCAGAAGCGGGTCACCGACGCGGCCATCCAGCAGTGGAAGCACGAGCGCGGCTACGACAAGCCGCTGGTCTGGAACGCGGATGCCGAGGGGCTGGACAAGCTCACCGACACCATCTTCTTCGACAAGTCGGTGCGCCTGTTCGCCTTCGACTTCGGGCAGTCGGACAGCGGGCGTAACATCGGCCACGACATCAGCCAGCGGATGTGGCCCAGCCTGGCGATCGCGGTGCCCAGCCTGCTCGTGGGGCTGGCGGTGAACATCACCTTCGCCCTGCTGCTGGCCTTCTTCCGCGGCACCTATCTCGACTTCTGGGGCGTGGTGCTGAGCGTGGCCATGATGTCCATCTCGGCGCTGTTCTACATCATCGGCGGCCAGGTGCTGCTGGGCAAGCTGCTCAACCTGTTTCCCATCTCCGGTTATGCGCCCGGGCCCCACGCCTGGCGCTTCCTGGTGCTGCCGGTGGTGATCGGCGTGGTGGCGGGTATCGGCGCCAGCACCCGCTGGTACCGCACCCTGTTTCTGGAGGAGATCAACAAGGACTTCGTGCGCACCGCGCGCGCCAAGGGGCTGTCGGAGCGGGCGGTGCTGTTCGGCCATGTGCTGCGCAACGCCCTGATCCCCATCCTCACCGGCGTGGTGGTGGTGATCCCGACCCTGTTCATGGGCAGCCTGCTGCTGGAGTCCTTCTTCGGCATCCCCGGCCTGGGCAGCTATACCATCGACGCCATCAACCGCCAGGACTTCGCCATCGTGCGCGCCATGGTGTTCCTGGGGGCGGTGCTCTACATCCTCGGCCTGCTGCTGACCGACATCTCCTACACCCTGGTGGATCCGCGCGTGAGGTTGAACTGAGATGCCGTTCCAGCCCGTCATCCTCGCCACCGACGCCCTGGTCTTCCTGCTGCTGGCCGTGGTGATCCTGTTCGCCCTGTATGCACGGCGTCATGACCATCTGCGCGCGCCCTGGCGGCGGGTGGCGCGCAGCCGCACCGCCATGGCGGCGCTGGTGGTGATCGCCAGCTACGTGGCGGTCGGCCTGCTGGACACGGTGCACTTCCGCCTCGCCAACGGCGAGGACGGCAACGGCCACACCCGCTATGCCACCGAGATCACCAGCCTGCTGGACCTGGTGGCCACGCCGCTGCGCGAACACCGCGAGAAGACCTATTCGGCGCCCTTCGCCACCCGGCTCTACATGCGCGAGACCATCGAGCTGCCCGACGGGCGCAAGGTCCGCGACTATCCGCGGCTGAAGTGGGGCGGGGCGCACCTGGCCGATCCCGACCAGCGTGCCGGCGATATCGCCCTTCGTACCGTCGGCGGCATCGCCCTCGGTGCAGCCCTGTGGTGGCTGCTGCTGCGCCTGTGGCTGCGCGGCCACTGGCGGGCCTTCTGGCGCGATCCGGAAAGGGCGGCGCAGCGCACCGCCGCCTGGACCGCGCTGGCGATGCTGGTGCTGCTGGGCCTGAGCCTCACCCTGGCCGGGGCCTACCATGTATTCGGCACCGACAAGGTGGGCGAGGACGTCTTCTACCAGTCGCTCAAGAGCATCCGCACCGGGCTGGTGATCGGCACCCTCACCACCCTGGTGATGCTGCCGGCGGCCATCCTGCTGGGGATCATGGCGGGCTATTTCCGCGGCTGGGTGGACGACCTCATCCAGTATCTTTACACCACCCTGAGTTCGGTCCCCGGCGTTCTCCTGATCGCCGCCGCGGTGCTGATGATGCAGATCTACATCAGCAACCACCAGGAGGAGTTCAACAGTCTCACCGAGCGCGCCGACCTGCGCCTGCTGTTCCTGTGCCTGATCCTGGGCGTCACCAGCTGGACCTCGCTGTGCCGCCTGCTGCGCGGCGAGACCCTCAAGCTGCGCCAGCTCGAATATGTGCAGGCGGCGCAAGCCTTCGGGGTGGGGCACTTCACCACCCTGATGCGCCACATCCTGCCCAATGTGATGCATATCGTGCTGATCGTGGTGGTGCTCGACTTCTCCGGCCTGGTGCTGGCCGAGGCGGTGCTTTCCTACATCAACATCGGGGTCGATCCCAACACCAACAGCTGGGGCAACATGATCAACAGCGCGCGCCTGGAGCTGGCGCGCGACCCGGTGGTCTGGTGGTCGCTGGCCGCCGCCTTCGTGTTCATGTTCGTGCTGGTGCTGGCGGCCAATCTGTTTGCCGACGTGGTGCGCGATGCCTTCGATCCGCGCCTGAGGGAGAGGACATGAACGAACCGGCGACCCAAGCTGCAACGGCTCCGGAGACCGTGCTGTCGGTGGAGGGCCTGAAGACCCACCTGGGGTCCAGCGACAACCCGGTGCGCGCGGTGGACGGGGTGGACCTGACCCTGCGCCGCGGTGAGACCTTCGGCCTGGTGGGCGAATCGGGCTGCGGCAAGTCCATGATCGCCCTGTCGCTGATGCGCCTGCTGCCGCCCTCGGGACGCATCGTGGCCGGCGAGGTGCTGCTCGAGGGGCGCTCGCTGCTGGATCTCACCGAGGCGGAGATGCGCCGCGAGCGCGGCGGCAGCATCGGCATGATCTTCCAGGAACCCATGACCTCGCTCAATCCGGTGATGAGCGTCGGCCGCCAGGTGGCCGAGGCGGTGCGGCTGCACGATCCGGAACATGCCGCGAATCCACGTCCAAGAGTGATCGAGCTGTTCCGCCAGGTCGGCATCTCCGATCCCGAGCACCGCGTGGACGAGTACCCACACCAGCTCTCCGGCGGCATGAAGCAGCGGGTGATGATCGCCATCGCCCTGGCCGGCCGCCCCAGGGTGCTGATCGCCGACGAGCCGACCACGGCGCTGGACGTGACCATCCAGGCACAGGTGCTGGAGCTGCTGCGCGACCTGCAGCGCGAGACCGGCATGGCCATCCTGTTGATCACCCACGACCTGGGCGTGGTCGCGGAGATGGCCGATCGGGTGGGGGTGATGTACGCCGGGCAGCTGGTGGAGACGGCTGGCGTGCACGAGTTCTTCGCCCACCCGCGTCATCCCTACAGTCGCAAGCTGTTCCGCGCCATGCCCGGGGCGGACAAGCGGGCGCAGGGCCTGGACGCCATCCCGGGCATGGTGCCGCCGCTGGACCGGACCTTCACCCGTTGCCGTTTCCTCGACCGTTGCGAGGCCCGCCTGGCGGTCTGCGAGGGGGCAGCGCCGCCGTGGCGCGGGAGGATTGGGCAGACG
>CAZVIG010000273.1:0-3783 GCA_964627395.1 uncultured Sedimenticola sp. | reverse complement strand
ATGGCGTCCTCATGTCGTGGGAGGGCGGTCGCCGGTGCGGCAGGCCAGATGCAGCACCGGCCCGGGGGAGGGGATCGTCTCCAGCGCCAGTTCCGGGCGCTCGGCCAGCCAGGCCGCCACCGCCTCCGCTTCTTCCTGTCCCCCCGGATGTCCCCGGTAGGCGAGCACCGAGAGCAGCCCGCCGGGACGCAGCAGCGCCAGCGCCTGCTCCAGGGCCGCCAGGGTGGTGGCGGGCAGGGTGGTGAGCGCATGATCGCCGCCCGGCAGGTAGCCGAGGTTGAAGGTGATCGCCGCCACCCGGCCGCGCAGCGCCGGCAGGCGCGCCAGCATGGTCTCGTGGCCGGCGTGGTGCAGGGTGACCCGCTCGCGCACCCCGGCCGCGTCCAGGCGCGTCGCGCTGGCGGCCAGTGCCGCGGGCTGGACGTCGAAGGCATGCACCTCGCCCGCGGCGCCCACCGCCTGCGCCAGGAACAGGGTGTCGTGGCCGTTGCCGGCGGTGGCGTCGATGGCGGCGTCGCCCGGTGCCAGCACCTCGGCCAGGCGGCGATGGGCGAGTCGGGTCAGGGGCAGGGGGCGCGGCTCAGGCATGGCGCGCCAGGTCCGCCTCGGCCGGCAGCGGTCGGCCCTGCAGCAGGTAATCGGCCATACGCCGCGCATACCAGGGGATGCTCAGGGCGCCGCGCGCGCCGAAGCCGTTGAACAGGTGCAGACGCGGCTGCTCGGGATGGGTGCCGAGAAAGGCGTTGCGGTCGGCGGTGGCCGGGCGCACCCCGACGGCATGTTCCACCACCTCGATGTCGTCGCTGCGCGTCAGCAGCCCGGCCAGCCCTTCGCGCAGCTCGTCCAGCCCCTCGCGGGTGGGGCGGCCGTCGAGCCGGTGGTGTTCGTGGGTGGCGCCGAAGCGGTAGTCGCCGTCGGCCAGCGGCACCAGCCAGTGGGCGCCGTTGAGGATCTCGTGGCTCAGCGCTCGGGGGGCGCGCAGGCGCAGGATCTCGCCCTGGTCCGGCTGCAGCGGCAGCCAGCGGAACCAGGGATTGTCGCGTAGCCTCCAGCCCTCGCAGAACACCAAGTGGCGGGCCTGCTCGTCGCCCAGCCGGACGCCGTCCGGGCCGGTGCGCACCGCGTCGGCCGTCACCGGTCGCTCGCGCAGGGCGTCGTGCGTCGCCAACCAGCGCCGCACTCCCGCCAGCAGCGGCGGCAGATCGACATAGCCGGTCTGCGACTGACGGAAGCCGCCGTGCGGGGCGTGTACCCCCGGCGGCGCGGCGGAGGCATCGAAGGCGTCGCCGACCCAGGCCGCGGTGGCCGGGTCCTCGCGCCGCCGCTGGTAGAAGCGGCGCTGCTGCGGCGAACGGAACAGCCGCCGCATGGGGAGGGAATGAAGCAGTGGCGGCAGGCCCAGCTCGCGCGCCAGATCGCGGTAGCAGGACTGCATCGCCGGCAGCCACTCGGCGGTGCGGGGATGGGCGTTGAAGCGCATCCCCGCCAGAGGGTTGAGAAGCCCGGCCGCCACCTGCGAGGAGCTGCTGCGGTGACCGTCGTCCAGCACCCTTACGCGCTGGCCGCGCCGGATCAGCTCGCGCGCCAGCAGGCTGCCTGCCAGGCCCTGGCCGACGATGAGATAGTCGATCATGGGGCGATTCTATACGGGATGTCGCAAAAGTCCCTCCATGGGCTTTATCAACGGATCAACGGCCCGCTACTCCCCACGCGTCCGTTCCAGGGCCTCCACGATGCGCGCGCGCGCTGCCTGCGCGAGCGCCTTGCGTTCGCAGCCGGCGGCGGGGATGGGCTCGGCGAAGTGCACCTCCACCTCGCTGCCGGGCCGGCCCAGCAGGCGGGCGAGATTGGACAGCAGGGTCTGGTCACCGGTGTAGGGGGCCACCGGGTCGAGGCGTCCCTCCACGCAGTAGCGTAGCGCCACCGGCGCCACCGCCGCCTCGGCGTCGATGGCGGCGGCGAACAGGCGCGAGAAGAAGGGGCGCACCTCACGGCCGTCGCTGGTGGTGCCCTCGGGGAACAGGGTGAGCATGCCGCCGTGGCGCAGATACTCGGCGATGCGTTCGCGGATGATCGCGGCCTGGCCGCTGCCGCGGCGGATGAACAGGGTGCCGGCGCGCTTCGCCAGCCAGCCGATCAGCGGCCAGCGCCGCACCTCGGCCTTGGAGAGGAACACCGTGGGCAGCAGATGGCCGAGGACCACGATGTCCAGCCAGGAGACGTGGTTGGCCACCACCAGGGCGGGCGGATCGGGCGGCTGGCCGAAGGTCTGCACCCGGATGTGCAGGATGCGCAGCAGGCGCCCGTGCCACCAGCGGGCGACGCGTCGCTCCACGGTCCAGAAGCCGGCGGCGTCGCGGCGGGTGACGAAGGGGGCGATCAGGACGCCGGCGAGCAGATGCAGCAGCGCCAGGGTGCCGCGCCAGAGGATGCGCAGGGGACGCATTCGGGTCAGCTCCCCGCTTCCCCGCCCCCGTGCTGGCGCACGTACTCGTACATCACGATGGCGGCGGCGACGCTGGCGTTGAGGCTCTCCATCTGGCCGTAGAGGGGGATGCGCAGGGTGCGCATCCCCGGGTAGTCGGCCGGGTCGAAGCTGAGGCCGAATTCCTCGTTGCCCACCACGAAGGCGCTGCGCCGCGGCAACTCGGCGCGGGGCAGGGATTCGGTGCCGTCGGCGGTCAGCGCGATCAGGGTATAGCCCTCCGCGGCGAGCGCCTGGTGGACCTCCTCGAAGCGGTCGTGGAAGCGTGCGGGCACCTTGCGGAAGGCCCCCTTGGCCGGTGCCGTATCGAAGACCCCGATGTTCACCAGGTGGACGGCGGCGGCGCCGAAGGCCTGGGCGCTGCGGAAGATCTTGGGCACGTTGAAGCCGGCCTTGAGGTTGTCCAGCACGAACACGAAGTCGTGGCAGCCGGGTTGGGCCAGGACGTTGCGCTGGCGGTCCTTGCGGTAGCGCTGCTCGATCTGCTTCTGGCGCGCCAGGCGGGCGGCGCGGCGTTCGGCGCGCGTCAGACGCGGGGCGTCCTGGTCGTCTTGCATGGGGGTGTCGTGTCGTTTCGGGCGAATCGGCGTAGAATAACCTACTTGTTCCTTCTGCATGGGCCCATCGCATGACCCAGGGTGCCGACGATCCGCTGCTGGCCTTGCTGGCCGAGGTCGATACCCCCGAGCAGCTGCGCCGCCTCGAGCCGGCGCGCCTGCCGGAGGTGGCGGACGCGGTGCGCCGCTTCCTGATCGACACCGTCTCGCGCACCGGCGGCCATCTGGCGGCGGGACTGGGGGTGGTGGAGCTGACCGTGGCCCTGCACTACGTCTTCGACACCCCGAACGACCGTCTGGTGTGGGACGTGGGTCACCAGGCCTATCCGCACAAGATCCTCACCGGGCGCCGCGAGCGCATGCACAGCCTGCGCCAGAAGAACGGGCTGTCGGGCTTCCTGAAGCGTGACGAATCGCCCTACGACGCTTTCGGCGCGGGCCATTCCAGCACCTCGGTGAGCGCCGCCCTGGGGATGGCGGTGGCGGCGCGCGCCGCGGGCATCGAACGCGAGCACATCGCGGTGATCGGCGACGGGGCGCTTTCCGCGGGCATGGCCTTCGAGGCGCTCAACCACGCCGGCGCCATCGACGCCGACCTGCTGGTGATCCTCAACGACAACGATATGTCCATCTCACCGCCGGTGGGGGCGATCAGCAACTACCTGGCGCGGGTGCTCTCATCGCGCTTCTACAACCGCATGCGCGAGGGCAGCAAGCAGGTGCTGGACAAGGTGCCCGGCA
>CAZVIG010000272.1:0-3784 GCA_964627395.1 uncultured Sedimenticola sp. | reverse complement strand
GGAGCACCTGCCGCGCGAGGCCGCCATCGTGTTCGCCAAGCACCAGTCCACCTGGGAGACCATCGCCCTGCGCGGCCTGCTGGCGCCCCAGCAGTCCTGGGTGCTGAAGAAGGAACTGGAGAAGGTGCCCTTCTTCGGCTGGGCCCTGGGCCATTGCCGCGCCATCCCCATCGATCGCAAGGCGGGCCGCCGCGCGGTGATGCAGGTGGTGAAGCTGGGCATCGCGGCCCTGCAGGCGGGACGCATCGTGGTGATCTTTCCCGAGGGTACCCGCACCGCCCCGGGGGAACGGCGCAAGTACGGCATCGGTGGCGCCCTGCTGGCGGAGAAGTCGGGCTACCCGGTGGTCCCCATCGCCCACAACGCCGGGGTCTACTGGAAGCGGCGGGGTGTGAAGAAGTATCCCGGCACCATCCAGGTGCGGGTGGGTCCGCCCATCGCCACCGAGGGCAAGAAGGCCCAGCAGATCCTCCAGGAGGTGGAAGACTGGATCGAGGGCGAGATGGAAAAGCTCCCTTCCAAGCTGCCATGAGAGATAAGTGAATACTCACTTATTTCAGCGACTGGCCGTTTTCGTACATACCTGAAAGGCGCATATGAAAAAGCCGGGCACCCGGCCCGGCTGTTGACGAAACTGTGGATAACTCTGGGGAGAATCAGATGTCCAGGTTCTCCACGGTGAGCGCATTGCGCTCGATGAAATCGCGCCGCGGCTCCACCAGATCGCCCATCAGGGTG
The DNA here is from genome assembly GCA_964627395.1 of uncultured Sedimenticola sp. Taxonomy (GTDB): domain Bacteria; phylum Pseudomonadota; class Gammaproteobacteria; order Chromatiales; family Chromatiaceae; genus MONJU. The sequence goes on along the minus strand of CAZVIG010000272.1, from coordinate 3,046 downwards.
GTGAAGATCTCGTCCGATCCCACCGCATCCTCGATGTTCACCTGCAACAGACGCCGGGTCTCGGGGTTCATGGTGGTCTCCCAGAGCTGCTCGGGATTCATCTCCCCCAGCCCCTTGTAGCGCTGGATGTGCTGGCCCCGCTTGGCCTCCTCCATCAACCAGGCCAGGGCCTCGCCGAAGCTACTCACCCGTCGCTCCTTCTCGCCGCGGCGCACCACCGCATCTTCCGCCAGCAGGCCGATGAGCTGCTCGCCCAGATCGGCGATCTTGCGGTAGTCGCTGCTGCGGAAGAACTCCAGCGGCACCCGGCGCTCGCTGGCGATGCCGTGGGTCCAGCGCTCCACCACGATCGCCTCGCTGCCGGTCTCCTCGTCGCTCTCCACCAGATGCAGACGGTACTGGTCGGAGACGCCGCCGTCCGCCTGCAGCCGGCCCTGCAGCTCCTCGAGCCAGGCCTGCAGCGCCTCGCGGTCGGACAGCAGGGCCTCGTCCAGGCGCGGCATGTAGAGCAGACGCTGCATGAAGGCCTCGTCGTAACGCCGCCCCAGGCGGCGCAGGATGGTGGACACCACCACATACTCGTTGGCCAGGTTCTCCAGCGCGGCCGCCGACAGCGGCGGGGCATCGGCGCTCACGTGCAGGGCGGCATTGTCCAGCGCAGTGCGCAGCAGATAGGCGTTGAGCGCCAGATCGTCCTTGAGATAGGTCTCCTGCTTGCCCTTCTTCACCTTGTACAACGGCGGTTGGGCGATATAGATGTGGCCGCGCTCGATCAGCTCCGGCATCTGGCGATAGAAGAAGGTGAGCAGCAAGGTGCGGATGTGCGCCCCGTCCACGTCCGCGTCGGTCATGATGATGATGCGGTGATAGCGCAGCTTGTCCGGATCGAACTCCTCGCGCCCGATGCCGCAGCCCAGGGCGGTGATCAGGGTGCCCACCTCCGCGGAGGAGAGCATCTTGTCGAAGCGCGCCTTCTCCACGTTGAGGATCTTGCCCTTCAGCGGCAGGATCGCCTGGGTGCGGCGGTCCCTGCCCTGCTTGGCGGAGCCGCCGGCGGAATCGCCCTCCACCAGGTACAGCTCCGACTGGGAGGGATCCTTCTCCTGGCAATCTGCGAGCTTGCCCGGCAGGCCGGCCACGTCCAGCACCCCCTTGCGGCGGGTCATCTCGCGCGCCTTGCGCGCCGCCTCGCGGGCCCGCGCGGCCTCGATCATCTTGCCGGCGATGATCTTCGCCTCGCTCGGGTTCTCCACCAGGAAGTCGCCCAGCTTCTCCACCACCAGGGACTCCACCACCGACTTCACCTCCGAGGAGACCAGCTTGTCCTTGGTCTGGGAGGAGAACTTGGGATCCGGCACCTTCACCGACAGCACCGCGGTCAGTCCTTCGCGGGCGTCGTCGCCGGTGGTATTGACCTTCTGTTTCTTCGCCAGCCCCTCGCTTTCGATGTAATTGTTAAGGGTACGGGTGAGCCCGGCGCGCAGCCCGGCCAGATGGGTGCCGCCGTCGCGCTGCGGGATGTTGTTGGTGAAACAGAAGATGTTCTCCTGATAGGACTCGTTCCACTGCATCGCCACCTCCACGCCGATGCCGTTGCGCTCGGCGGAGAAATGGAAGACCTTCTGATGCAGCGGGGTCTTCTTGCGGTTGAGGTGCTCCACGAAGGCCTTGATGCCGCCCTCGTATTCGAACACATCGGATTTACCGCTGCGCTCGTCGCGCAGGGCGATCCGCACCCCGGAATTGAGGAAGGACAGCTCGCGCAGGCGCTTCGCCAGGATGTCGTAATGGAACTCGGTGTCGGTGAAGATCTCGGCGCTGGGCTTGAAGGTGATGATGGTGCCGGTGCGGTCGGATTCGCCCACCACCGCCAGCGGCGCCTCGGGCACCCCCATGTGATAGACCTGCCGGTGCACATGACCGTCGCGGTGAATCTCCAGCTCCAGGGTCTCGGACAGGGCGTTCACCACCGAGACCCCCACGCCGTGCAGGCCGCCAGACACCTTGTAGGAGTTATCGTCGAACTTGCCGCCGGCGTGCAGCACGGTGAGGATCACCTCTGCCGCGGACTTGCCCTCCTCCTCATGCATGCCCACCGGGATGCCACGGCCATCGTCGGCCACGGTGATGGAATTGTCCGGGTGGATGGTGACCTGGATCTCCCGGCAATAGCCGGCCAGGGCCTCGTCGATGGAGTTGTCCACCACCTCGAACACCATGTGGTGCAGCCCGGTGCCGTCGTCGGTGTCCCCGATGTACATCCCGGGGCGCTTGCGTACCGCGTCCAGTCCCTTCAATACCTTGATGGAGGAGGAATCGTATTTCTTGGAATCGGTCATGAATTCGTCGTTCAGGCAGTTTTAGACAGGGCATTGTATCACGAAAGCCCTTCTCACCCCGGGGCGCCGGATGGCTGCAACGCCTATCCCGTCGAGGTCAGACGGCCTTGTTCCACGTGGAACAACCGTGCCGGTTGCAGATCCGGCAGGTCTTCCGGCGCCAAAGCGGTGATTATTGCCTGGCGGTATCGCTGCAACACGGCATCCAGAAGAAGGCGGCGGTTGCGTCGGTCCAGTTCCGAAGCGAGGTCGTCATAGAGCAACACCGGCGGCGCCCCCCGTGCCTCGGCAATGACCGAGGCCAGCACCAGATGCAGGGCGCTGGCTACTAACTTGAGTTGTCCGCGCGATAGCTCCTTACCACTACGGGTCACCCTACCCTGCACCACCCAGTCGGCGCGGTGAGGTCCGGCGCCGGTAAAGCGGTTTCTTTGGTCGCTTTCCCGATGCGACACCAGCGCCTCGGCCAGCGACAGGCCGCGCACCCAGCCGCTGCGGTAACGGAACTCCAGATCCACCGGCAACGCCCATTCGGTCAGCAGCGCCAAGGCGTCCCGCTCCAGACGGGCTACCAGCCTTTGACGTGCCGCGTCGATATGCGTTCCGGCCTCCGCGAGCTGCCGGTCCCACTGTGCCAGGGGCGCATCGCCTTGACGTAGCGCCGCGTTCCGCTGATCCAGCACCCGGTGATAGCGTTGCAGCAGAGA
>CAZVIG010000271.1:0-3786 GCA_964627395.1 uncultured Sedimenticola sp. | reverse complement strand
AAGGGCGAGCGCGCAGCGCGAGTAAAAGTGGGGCGCGTGCGGGCCGCCGCCCGCTGTCAGAATGGCCTGCCGCGCAGCGGCAACAACGCCACGTTAATTACCGCCTGTTGTGGTGAGAATGGAAACACGCTTTGCCCCCCTCCTAGCCTCCCCCCCGCAAGCGGGGGGGAGGGACGATGTTTCCCCGGACAGTAGTGTCGCAAGCGGGGGAGGGACCGCATCGGTGCTTTTTCGAGTAATCTGCCGCGCTGCGGCAAGGCCCCGTCATTCGCCTTCCGAGCGCATGCCATCCCCCGCAAGGCCGGGCGGGTCAACCCTCGGCGGCGCGCTCGCCTACCGGATCGTCTTCCAGAGGCTCGGGACGGCCGAACAGATAGCCCTGCACATAGTCGCATCCCTCCTGCTGCAGGAAGGCGTGCTGGGCCGGGGTCTCCACCCCTTCGGCCACCACCTCCATGCCCAGGGTGTGGGCCAGGCCGACGATGGCGCGCACCAGGGTGGCGTCCTGTTCGTCGTGGTCCACCTCGGCGACGAAGGAGCGGTCGATCTTGACCATGTCGAAGGGGAAGGCGCGCAGGTGGCTGAGCGAGGACTGGCCGGTGCCGAAGTCGTCCAATGCGATGCGCACCCCCAGGGCCTGGATGTCGGCGAGTTGCAGGGTGATGCGCTCCAGGTCGCTGGTGAGGGTGTCCTCGGTGATCTCCACGATCAGGTGCCGGGGGTCCAGCCGGCCCTCCCCCACCCGCTCGCGCAGCCGGTCGAGGAAGCGCGGGTCGTGCAGCAGGCGCGAGGAGACGTTGACCGAGTGGGTGATGCCGGTGGTGGCGCCGCTCGCCTGCAGGCGGTCCAGCAGCCAGTCGGTGATCTGCGGCATCAGCCCCATCTCGTCGGCCACCGCGAGGAAGGCGCCGGGGGCGAGCAGGCCGCGGCGCGGGTGCTGCCAGCGCAGCAGACATTCACGGGCATGCAGGGTACGTCCGCCGATGTCGTAGATAGGCTGCACATAGACCCGGAACTGGTCCTCGCGCAGGGCGCGGTGCAACTCGCCCTCCAGCTCCAGGTGGTGGCGGGTGCTGTCGAGCATCTCGTGGCTGAACTGGGCCACCCCGGCGCGCCCGTTGGCCTTGGCGCGGTACATGGCGGTGTCCGCATGCTGGATCAGGGCGTCGGCGGTGGTACCGTGCTGGGGGGCGATGCTGATCCCCACCGAGGCGCTGGTGTGGAAGGCGATGCCGTCGATCTCGAAGGGCTCGGCGAGGGCGTCGAGCACCTTGCGCGCCAGCACGCCCGCCTCGCCCTGGGCGTTGAAATATTCCAGCAGCACTGCGAACTCGTCGCCGCTGAGGCGTGCCACCATGTCCTCGTTGCGGAATACCCGGCGCAGGCGCTGCGCCACCTCCACCAGCAGCTTGTCGCCCACCAGGTGGCCGTGGCTGTCGTTGATCTGCTTGAAGCGGTCCAGATCCAGGAACAGCACCGCCACCGAGCGGCGTTCCGCCAGGCCGGTGGCGAGGGCCTGCTCCAGCCGCTCGTGGAACAGGCGCCGGTTCGGGAGGCCGGTGAGGGGGTCGTGGAAGGCCAGATAGTCCAGGCGCCGCTCGCGCGCATGCACCTGTTCGCGCATGGCGCTGAAGGCCTCCACCAGGTGACGCGTCTCGTGGATCGGCGGCAGCCGGATATCGTCGCTCTTCTCGCCGCGCGCCTCGCGGTCGAGGTGTTCGGCGATCTGGTCGATCGGGCGCAGCAGCCAGTGGCGGAAGGCGAGGTAGCCCAGCGCCAGCATCAGGATGGTGCCCAGCGCCAGCAGGACGATGATCCGAGCCAGCCGGTCGCCGAGCGAAAGCAGGCGGTCCAGCTCGCCCTGCACGTCCGCCTGGAGCTGGATGCGGGTGGCCAGCAGGCGGTCCAGCATGCGCTGGAACACCGGGTCGATGCGGCTGTTCATGACCGCCAGGTCCTGGCGCCAGTCGTTGCGGTCCAGCAGGATGCGTAGCCGCTGGTAGCCTGCCAGCCAGGTGCGCAGGGCGTCGAGCACCTCGTCGCTTTCGGCGATCAGCAGTTGCTGGTCGTGGGCGGCCAGTACGCCTGGCAGCCGCAGCAGGCGCCCGCGGAAAACCTCCAGGCGGTCGCCGATGTTGCGGATGCGGCTGTCCATGCCGCGTCGCGCGTTCGCATCGAAGATCCCGAATCGGTTGGCCACCAGCAGGCGCAACTCGCCGATCACGTGCTGCCAGTCGAGGCGCAGCCGCAGCACCAGGTAGCGCACCGGGGCCAGTTCCGGGTCGTCGGCCAGCTCGTTGTCCAGGTTCTGCAGCACCCCGGCGATGCGCCGGTTCTGCGGCACCATCTGCTCGTCCATCACCCGGCTGGCGGGGATCCAGCGGTCGGTGTCGAGGCGGATCGCCATCAGTTCGCGCACCGCCTGGTCCAGTTCCTGCGCGTCCCGCCCCAGGGCCTTCACGACCAGGCGATGGGTGGCGGACTCGGGGTAGGCGAGCGACTGCAGCCGTCGCATCGCGAAGTCGAGCTTGCGCAGCGGCATGTCCACGGTGGCGGCGGGGTTGGCGAAGGGATCGAGGCTGAAGGCGAGCAGCGCCTCCTTGAGCTGGTGCGCCACCTGCTCGGCGTCGATCAGGGCGTTGATGATGGCCGACTGGCGCCCCGCCAGGGCGGTGCTGCGGTCGCCCGCCTCGCGCACCGTCTTCTGCCCCCACCAGGCGAGCGCCAGCATCAGCAGTGCCACCGCCACCGAGAGCCAGAAGTAGCGGCCGCGGTAGCTGTCCAGCCCCAGCCGGCTGCGGATTGCGTTGTGCCTCGTCTCGTCCATTCAGTACCGTTCGCCCAGGGTCCGCGCCACGATGCGCCGTACCGGGTCGTACTCCGCATCGCTGGCCGGTACCAGGCCCGTCAGCTTCGCCAGTTGCAGGATGTGTCGCCCCTTGGGCGAGTGGTTCAGTGCCAGCAGGGCGTCTCGGATCCGTTCCTCCAGGGCCTCGTCCACGCCGGCCGCCACCGCCCAGGGGAGCTGCGGCACCGGGCGGCTCAGGGCCAGGATGCGCGGTGCGTCGGTGCCGTGCCGGTCCCAGGGCATGTCGTCGAGCCGCAGCAGGGCGTCGCCGGCGCTGGCGGCGTCCGCCTGGCCGCGGTAGACCAGCTTGATCGCGTCAACCGGGGTGAAGGCGAAGCCTTCCAGATAGTCGCCCGGCGCCAGGCCCTCCTCGGCGAGCAGGTCGCGCGCCAGGATGTAGGCGACCAGGGCGTCACGGCCGCCGCCGAACAGGATCTTGCGCCCCTCGAGCTGGGCGACGGAGCGGACCGGGCTGGAGGGGGCCACCGCGACGATGGCGCGGATGGTGCTGCGGCCCAGCTCCTCGTTCTTGACGATCACCCGGTGATCGAGCTGGCGGTGGGCCTTGATATAGTGGTACTGGTTGTAGTGCACCAGGTCGAAACGTCCCTGGCGGACCTTCTGCCAGAAGGCGGGGAAGTCGGCGGCGCTCTCGATGGTAACCGCACGGCCCAGGCGTTCAGCCAGCCAGTCGGCGATGGGGCGGTACATGCGCAGCATGCGCTCGTGGGGCAGGCGCGGGAAGACGCCCAGGCGCAGCGGGGCCTGCGCGGCGGCGAGGTCGCCCCAGAGTCCGAGCAGCAGGATCAGGCAGGCGAGCAGCCCGCGCATGCGGCATCCCCCATGCCAGTCCCCGAAGCGTGGGGCTGGTCGAATCGCTGTGTGGTTGGCCCGTTCCACGATAAGGTTATCGGCGACGGGCCCTGTTAGTTTAGTTC
>CAZVIG010000270.1:383-3801 GCA_964627395.1 uncultured Sedimenticola sp. | reverse complement strand
ATCGAGGACACCATGGCGATGCTGGCGGACATGGGCATTACCGTGGTGGAGAGCGAGGAAGAGACGGAAGACGCCGTCGCCCAGGCCACCGGCCAGGTGCCGGCCAAGGTGAGCAAGGCCAGCACCCCGGCGGAGCGCACCGACGATCCGGTGCGCATGTATCTGCGCGAGATGGGGGTGGTGCAGCTGCTCTCGCGTGAGGGCGAGATCGCCATCGCGAAGCGCATCGAGGCCGGGCGAGAGGCGATGATCGCCGGCCTGTGCGAAAGCAGGTGCTGCTGCGCGAGATCATCGACCTGGAAGCCACCTTCATGGGCCCGGACGCCAAGAAGCCGGCGGCGGAGACGGACAAGACGGACGAGGCGGCGCAACAGGACGGCGATGACGCCGCCGATGATGATGACGACGATGACGCCCATGTCTCCATGGCGGCGATGGAGCGCGAGCTGTTGCCCGGGGTGCTGGAGACGTTCGACCGCATCGCCAAGAACTACAAGTCGCTACGCCGCCTGCAGGACATCGAGATCACCGACAAGAAGCGCCTGACCCCGGCCCAGAAGCGGCGCTACAAGACCCTGCGCAACGCGCTGGTGGCCGATGTGAAGGCGCTGCGGTTGAACAACGCGCGCATCGAGGCGCTGGTGGAGCAGCTGTATGCCATCAACAAGCAGCTGATCGCGCTGGAGGGGCGGCTGATGCGGCTGGCCGAATCCCACGGCGTGCCGCGCGAGGACTTCCTGAAGGAATACCGCGGCGCGGAGCTGGACCCCAACTGGGTGCGCCGGGTCGGGCGGCTGGCCCGGCATGGCTGGAAGAAGTTCATCGCCGAAGAAAAGAAGACCATCCGCGAGATCCGCAAGGAGATCCACGAGCTGGCCTCCCTCGTCGGCCTGCCGATCAGCGATTTCCGGGACATCGTGAAGAAGGTGCAGACCGGCGAACGCGAGGCGGCCAGGGCCAAGAAGGAGATGGTGGAGGCCAACCTGCGGCTGGTCATCTCCATCGCCAAGAAATACACCAACCGCGGCCTGCAGTTCCTCGACCTCATCCAGGAGGGCAACATCGGCCTGATGAAGGCGGTGGACAAGTTCGAATACCGGCGCGGCTACAAGTTCTCCACCTACGCCACCTGGTGGATCCGCCAGGCCATCACCCGCTCCATCGCCGATCAGGCGCGCACCATCCGCATCCCGGTGCACATGATCGAGACGATCAACAAGATCGTGCGGGCGCAGCGGCAGATCATGCACGAGATCGGCCGCGAGCCGACGCCGGAGGAGATCGCCGAGCGGCTGTCCATGCCGCTGGAGAAGGTGCGCAAGGTGATGAAGATCGCCAAGGAGCCCATTTCGCTGGAGACGCCGGTGGGCGACGAGGAAGACAGCTCGCTGGGCGACTTCATCGAGGACAAGAACGCCATCCTGCCCATCGACGCGGCGATCCAGGCCAACCTGCGCGAGACGACGACGCGCGTGCTGGCCTCGCTCACCCCGCGCGAGGAGCGGGTGCTGCGCATGCGCTTCGGGATCGGGATGAACACCGACCACACGCTCGAGGAGGTGGGCCAGCAGTTCAACGTGACGCGCGAGCGCATCCGCCAGATCGAGGCCAAGGCGCTCAGGAAGCTGAAGCACCCCAGCCGGAGCCGCAAGCTGCGCAGCTTCCTGGATCAGTAGGGGGCTGCACGGGGGCAGAGCGCGCGCAACAGCATCCCGCGTTCGGGCATCGTCATTGCGCCGTGGGCGCGTCGTCGCCGGATTCGTCTGACTGCACAACGCTGATCTTCTGCTACGCTTGAGCCAAATCGCAAAGGGCAGCGCCCGCCCGGGGGGCGGTCGGGCGCTGCCCGGTGGTGCCCACCATGCGGGCTGACCGGCGCCGCAAGCTCAGGAGCTTCCCGGATCAGTAGGGGAGTTGACGTTTCAACCGGTCATTCCCGTATCCCTTCGCATGCAGACGGAGAGAGAAGTACGGCGTTGTCGTATCGGGACGTCCAGACCGTGAAGGGCATGCGCGCCCGGGGGGATAAACAGCATGACATCGCTTCCCATTTTGGCGTCAATGGCGGCCGGAGCTCAGAAGCGGCGACGGGGCATCGTGTTGCCCCAAGAGCCCGGCCGCCACCTGACGATCAACGGCCGCCACCAGGCCCTTATGTCGGCGCCAGGACAGTCTTGAAATACGGCAGGCAATAGAGAAAGCGAGCATCCTTCTCGGGGATGCCGGCCATGACACCGATGAATGCCGGATCGCTGTCGAGTCACTAAAGAGCTGCCTCGACAAGCTGTAATTCCCCACCGGATCGTCCCGCGATCCGGTGTGCGCCCGGCCCCGCCCCACAGGGCGGGCGCACCTGCCTTCGCTCGGTGAAAGGCTGGGCTTCGGCGCCGACCCGCGCTAGGCTGCGGTCATGCACACCACATTCACCATCGCCACCGACGGACCCGGCCTGTACGACGTCACCCGGCAGGTTGCCGGCTGGGTGCGGGGCGAGGGGCTGCTGACGCTGTTCGTGCAGCACACCTCCTGCTCGCTGCTGATCCAGGAAAACGCCGATCCCGACGTTCGGGCCGACCTGCGGGACTTCTTCCACCGCCTGGTGCCGCCCGCGGACCACCCCGACATGGCCTGGCTGCGCCATACCCTCGAGGGGGCAGACGACATGCCGGCCCATATCAAGGCCGCCATGCTTCCGGTCAGCTTGTCGATTCCCGTCATTTCCGGGCAGATGGCGCTTGGAACCTGGCAGGGAATATACCTTTTCGAACATCGCCGCGCGCCGCACCGGCGCCGCATCGTTGCCCATCTGCAATAACCGCATCTTGGGGCGGAAAACTCCCCCTACACAAAGTGTCGCGGCGGCCCTATAGTGGCTGTGGACAGGTCGGGGGCCGCACCCAGCGGCATGGATCAGGGGTAGCAGGGGGATCGGCGATGCGTTGTCCGTTTTGCGGGAATATCGACACCCAGGTGAAGGACAGCCGCCCGGCAGAGGATCATGTGGCGATCCGCCGCCGCCGGCTGTGCCCGGCCTGCGCCGGACGCTTCACCACCTATGAGCGGGTGCAGCTGCGCGATCTGGTGGTGATCAAGTCGAACGGCCGGCGCGAGGATTTCGACCGCGACAAGCTGGCCCGCTCGATCCGCATCGCCCTGCGCAAGCGCCCGATCGAGCCGGAGCGGGTCGAACAGATGATCTCCGGCGTGGTGCGTCGGCTCGAATCGATGGGCGATACCGATATCGACAGCAAGGTGATCGGCGAGATCGTGATGGAAAGCCTGGCCCGGATCGACACCGTGGCCTATGTCCGCTTCGCCAGCGTCTACAAGAACTTCCAGGCGGCGGACGATTTCGAGGAATTCGTCGCCGAGCTGCGTCCGCCGGTCGAAGCGGAAGAGTGACCAGCCCCGACATCGG
>CAZVIG010000270.1:0-373 GCA_964627395.1 uncultured Sedimenticola sp. | reverse complement strand
CCCGACGACGATCGCCACATGCGCCAGGCGCTGGCCCTTGCCGGGCGGGCACTGGGGAGAACATGGCCCAACCCGGCCGTGGGATGCGTGATCGTGCGCGATGGGCGCATCCTCGGGCGCGGCGCCACGGCGCCGGGCGGGCGGCCCCATGCGGAAACCCGGGCGCTGGCGCAGGCCGGGGCTGCGGCGCGCGGGGCCACCGCCTATGTGACGCTCGAGCCCTGTGCCCATCACGGCAAGACCCCGCCCTGCGCCGATGCGCTTGCAGAGGCCGGCATCGCCCGGGCGGTGGTGGCCATGCGCGATCCCGACAGCCGGGTGAACGGGCAGGGGATCGCCCGGCTGCGCGCCGCCGGCATCGCGGTTGAGGAAG
>CAZVIG010000269.1:0-3826 GCA_964627395.1 uncultured Sedimenticola sp. | reverse complement strand
TCGGCACCATGGGCTACGGCAAGATGGAAGGCGACAAGGACGACCGCGCCATCGCGTACATCATCGAGCGCGACGAGTACCAGGGTCCGGTCTACAACCAGAAATGGTACGGCATGAAGCCCACCACCCCGATCATCTCCGGCGGCATGAACGCCCTGCGCCTGCCCGGCTTCTTCGAGAACCTGGGCCACGGCAACGTGATCAACACCGCGGGTGGCGGCTCCTACGGCCACATCGACAGCCCGGCGGCCGGCGCCATCTCCCTGAAGCAGGCCTACGAGTGCTGGAAGGCCGGCGCCGATCCCATCGAGTGGGCCAAGGAGCACAAGGAGTTCGCACGGGCTTTCGAATCCTTCCCGCACGATGCCGACGCCCTCTACCCGGGCTGGCGCGAGAAGCTGGGCGTGAGCGCCGCGCACAAGTAAGCACGGCTTGCGCCACCTCTGAAAGAGCCCCCTTCGCGGGGGCTTTTTCTTCATGTCATCGCGGTGACATGAAGAAAAGGCAATCACCGAACACGGACACCGACCATGAGCGATACCGAGCAGTACCTGATCACCCGGGAACCCTTCTACCAGCCGCAGGCCGACGAGGTGCTGCTCTACGAGGCGGCCTATGCCGAACGGCTGCCGGTGATGATCAAGGGCCCTACCGGCTGCGGCAAGTCGCGCTTCGTGGAATACATGGCCTGGAAGCTGGGTCGCCCCCTGATCACCGTGGCCTGCAACGAGGACATGACCGCCTCCGACCTGGTGGGCCGGTTCCTTCTGGACGCCGACGGCACCCGCTGGGTGGACGGCCCGCTGACCACCGCGGCGCGCATCGGCGCCATCTGCTACCTGGACGAGGTGGTCGAGGCGCGCCAGGACACCACCGTGGTGATCCACCCGCTCACCGACCACCGCCGCACCCTGCCGCTGGACAAGAAGGGCGAGCTGGTGGAGGCGCATCCCGACTTCCAGCTGGTGATCTCCTACAACCCCGGCTACCAGTCGCTGATGAAGGATCTCAAGCAATCCACCAAGCAGCGTTTCTCGGCCCTCGACTTCGACTACGCCGAGCCGGGCCTGGAAGCGGAGATCGTCGCCCGCGAGACCGGCTGCGACGGCGACACCGCCGCCAACCTGGTGCGCCTGGCCGAGACCGCGCGCAACCTCAAGGGCCACGGGCTGGACGAGGGCATCTCCACCCGCCTGCTGGTGTATGCGGCGCGCCTGATCGTGCGCGGCATCGCCCCGGTGCGCGCCTGCCGCATGGCGCTGGTCAGCCCCATCACCGACGACCAGGACATCCGCTCCACCCTGGAGCACGCGATCGATGCCGTCTTCGCCTGATCCTTCGCTTCACCGCAGGAAACACGAAGACGACGTCTGCCAAGCGCGGAGCCGAGCGTTTCCCCATCCACCTTGCGCTTGCTCAGCGCCTTTCGCGGCTGGCTCATGCGACCATGAACGAAACTGAGATCAAGACCTGGCGCCAGCGGCTCGAGTGCAACTTCGAGCAGATCGATCACGTCTTCGAGGCCTGCCTCGAGGACGCCCTGGCGAACCTGTCGCCGGAGGGCGTGAGCGCCTGGCTGGACGGTGCCTCCCTGATCTGCCTCACCGGGCGCGGTGTGGAGCCGGTGCTCAGCTACCTGGAGGAGATGCCGGAGATGATCCGGCGCCTGGGCGACGAGTCGCTGCTCGAGCAGGTGGCCCGCACCGCCTGGCAGCTCTCGCGCAGCACCAACGGACGTTCCATCCCCACCTTTCTGCAAACCGCGGGCGAGGTGTCGAGGCGTCTCGGCAGCGCCGAACTGATGGGCGACTATTGCGCGCTGGTGCTGGAGTTCGCGCAGCGCACCAGCACCTCCATCCACGGCAACCAGAACGCCACCTTCCCCAGCCCGTCGCTCACCGACCTGCTCGAGCGGATGCCGCAACTGCTGCACGAACTCTCCCTGCAGGGGTTGCGTAACTGGATAGAGTACGGCCTGCAGCACTACCTGGACCACCCGGAACGGCAGCGCGACTACTTCTGCCTGCAGTCCGCCGACAGCCGCGCCGTATTGCACCGCGAGCGCCACGGCACCCTGTTCATCGACCACGAGCGCAAACTGCACCTCTACCTGCAGGCGCTGTGGGAATTCGACGACCTGCTGGTGCCCTACTCCGGCGCCTTCGACCAGCTCCGCAGGCCCATGCCCTACTACGACGACCGGGGCATCCGGGTGCCGGACGTGTACGACGACCTGGTCCTCGAAGGCCTTCGCCCCTCCGACGCTACCCCGCACGGCGCGAGGGAGGGCGATGGCCGCCGCCCTTCGGGCGGGTTGGTCATATCGGGATTGGACCGCTACCGCGCGCTGCTCGCCCATATCGCGGCGCACAAGCGCTGGAGCACGCCCCAGGTGGCGGACAACTACAGCCCCTTTCAACGCCTCGCCATCGAGACCTTCGAGGACTGCCGGGTGGAACAACTGGCGCTGCGCCGCTATCCCGGCCTGCGCCGCCTGTGGCTGGCCCTGCACCCGAAGCCCGCCGAAGACGCCTGCAATCCGGAAACCGAATCCTGCATCCGCCACCGCCTGGCGATGTTCTCCCGCGCCACCCTGGACCCGGACCACGGCTACCGCAATCCCGACCTGCTGGCCTTTCTGGAACGCTTCTTCGAGCTGCTGGAACGCCCCGATACCGGCACTGCCGAGGTGGCCGCGCTGGCGATCTCCTACATCGCGCGCACCCGCCGCCAGGCCGACCTCTCGCCGAAGGTCCACTTCCGCGACACCGAGGTGCCGTACCGCGACGACAACCGCCACCTGTGGGTGTTCATCGAGGAGGGCGACGAGGAAGAGGCGTTCGACAAGGAGCAGCAGCCCCAGGAACGCGAGGAGCTGGACCGCCTGCCGCCGCGCCACTATCCGGAATGGGACTACCAGGCCAAGACCTACCGCCCCGACTGGGTGAGTCTGTACGAGGGTCTGCACCCCAGCGGCGACCCCGCCTACATCGACGCCCTGCTGGCGCGCCACCAGGGGCTGGCGAAGCAGCTCCGCCAGCTCCTCGACCGCCTCAAGCCCCAGCAGTACGTGCGCGTGCGCTTCCAGGAGGAAGGCAGCGAGCTGGATCTGGACGTGGCGATCCGCTCCCTGATCGACTTCAAGGGCGGCGCCCAGCCCGACCCGCGTATCAACATGAGCCACCGCCACGACGGGCGCGACATCGCGGTGACCCTGCTGCTGGACCTCTCCGAATCGCTCAACCAGGTGCCCGAGGGCGCCGACCGCAGCATCCTGCAGCTCAGCCAGGAGGCGGTGTCCCTGCTCGCCTGGGCCATCGAGCACCTGGGCGACGAGTTCGCCATCGCCGGCTTCAACTCCGACACCCGGCACGAGGTGCGCTATCAGCACATCAAGGGCTTCACCGAGCACTGGGACGATACGGTCAAGGCGCGCCTCGCCGCCATGCAGGCCGGCCTGTCCACCCGCATGGGCGCCGCGATGCGCCATGCCGGCCACTACCTGGCGCCGCGCAAGGCGGAGAAGAAGCTGCTGCTGATCCTCACCGACGGCGAGCCGCACGACGTGGACGAGCAGGACCCCCGCCATCTCATCGAGGATGCCCGCCGTGCGGTACACGAGCTGGACCAGCAGGGCATCTTCACCTTCTGCGTCAACCTCGACCCGCAGGCCGACAGCTATGTCCAGGACATCTTCGGCCAGGCCTACACCGTGATCGACCGGGTGGAGCGCCTGCCCGAGAAGCTGCCGCGCCTGTTCCTCAGCCTGACCCGCTGACGCTCCACCCGGCTCCCGCCCGGAGGGGCACCGGCCCAAATGGATAAG
>CAZVIG010000268.1:0-3836 GCA_964627395.1 uncultured Sedimenticola sp. | reverse complement strand
TGGCTGGAGGTGGACGAGCGGGTGTGCGGGCAGGTGGCCGAGACGCGCGCGCGCGGCGGCCGGGTGGTGGCGGTGGGCACCACCAGTGTGCGCAGCCTGGAGACGGCCGCCCAGGACGGCGGGCTGCGCCCCTGGCAGGGGGACACCCGGCTGTTCATCCGTCCGGGCTACCGCTTCCAGGTGGTGGATCTGCTGCTCACCAACTTCCATCTGCCCCGATCCACCCTGCTGATGCTGGTGTCCGCCTTCGCCGGACACCAGCGGGTGTTGGCCGCCTACCGCCATGCGGTGGCGCAGCGGTATCGTTTCTTCAGCTATGGCGATGCGATGCTGCTGGAGCGGGCGGATGGCTGAACGCCAGGCAAAAAAAGGGCGCGGCAAGGGGGGCGCCGCGCCAAATACCACCAAAGGAGGATGGAGGAGATGTGCTGATTGCTCAGCACATTTGTAGTTTCTAATATGCTGAAGAAAATGTCAACACCCCTGGATAAGAAAAATCTATGTCAATGGATTTCCGGCTGATCGCCGAAGACGGCGGGGCGCGCCGCGGGCGCCTGAGTTTCCCGCGGGGCACCGTGGAGACCCCGGCCTTCATGCCGGTGGGCACCTATGGCACGGTCAAGGCCATGACCCCGGAGGAGCTGGAAGGGCTGGGCGCGGAGATCGTGCTGGGCAACACCTTCCACCTCTGGCTGCGCCCCGGCACCGAGGTGATCCGCGCCCATGGCGATCTCCACGACTTCATGCACTGGGAGCGCCCCATCCTGACCGATTCCGGTGGATTTCAGGTCTATTCCCTGGGAGAAATGCGCAAGATCACCGAAGAAGGCGTGTATTTCCGATCGCCGGTGGACGGCGCCCGGGTCTTCATGGGGCCCGAGGAGTCGATGCGTATCCAGCGCGAGCTGGGCTCCGATATCGTGATGATCTTCGACGAATGCACCCCCTATCCCGCCAGCGAGGCCGAGGCGCGCGCCTCGATGGAGCTGTCTCTGCGCTGGGCCAGACGCAGCAAGGCGGCGCACGGCGACAACCCCAACGCCCTGTTCGGCATCGTCCAGGGGGGCATGTTCACCGAGCTGCGCGGGCGCTCCCTGGGGGAGCTGCAGGCGATGGGCTTCGACGGCTATGCGGTGGGCGGGCTCTCGGTGGGCGAGCCGCCGGAAGATCGTCTGCGGGTGCTCGACTTCCTCGCGGAGCGTCTGCCGCGCCAGGCGCCGCGCTACCTTATGGGGGTCGGCACCCCGGCGGACCTGGTGGAGGGGGTGCAGCGGGGCATCGACATGTTCGACTGCGTGTTGCCCACCCGCAACGCCCGTAACGGCTATCTGTTCGTGCACGAGGGGGTGGTCAAGATCCGCAACGCGGTGCACGCCCGCGACACCGGGCCCCTGGACCCGCACTGCGACTGCTACACCTGCCGCAACTACAGCCGCGCCTATCTGCGTCATCTGGCGCGCTGCAACGAGATCCTGGGCGCGCGCCTCAACACCATCCACAATCTGCACTTCTATCAGCGGCTGATGGCGCGCATGCGCGAGGCGATCGCGGCGGGGCGTTTCGCGTCCTTCCGCGAAGACTTCTATCGCCAGCTCGGGCAGCCGGTGCCGCCTGTGGCATAATGCGCGCCTCGCGGGGGCCTCGGTCGCCCGTCAGTCGTTGCATCCATTCTGGAGTATTTGCATGAGCTTTCTGATTTCCGATGCGCTGGCCGAAGGTGCCGCCGCGCCGCCGCCGGGAGGCGAGGGACTGCCGCTGATCTTTCTGATCGGCATGTTCGTGATCCTCTACTTCTTCATGATCCGGCCCCAGGTCAAGCGTCAGAAGGAGCACCGCAAGCTGGTCGAGTCCCTGAAGAAGGGCGACGAGGTGCAGACCATGGGCGGCCTGGTGGGCAGGATCACCGAGGTGGGCGAGAACTTCGTCAAGGTCGAGGTCGCCGACGACACCGTGGTCACGGTGCGCCGCACCGCGGTCGAGGCCGTCCTGCCCAAGGGCAGCATCAAGGAAATGTGATCGCAGCGGCGTGGCCGCCCCGGCCGCGCCCCACGGAACCGTCACCACCATGAACCGATACCCACTCTGGAAGAACCTGCTGGTCGTCTTCGTGCTCCTGATCGGCCTGCTCTATGCTCTGCCCAATCTCTACCCCCAGGACCCGGTGGTGGAGATCTCCGGCACCCGCGGCGCCACCGTCACCCAGGCCCTGAAGGCGCAGATCGAGGAGGCGTTGAAGCAGGCAGGGGTACCTTATAAGCGCATCGAGATGGACAAGGGCAAGCTGCGGATCCGCTTCGAGCGGCCCGAGGACCAGCTCCGCGGGCAGGACGTGATCGCGCGCAAGCTGCCCTCGGGCTACACCCATGCGCTGACCCTCTCACCCGACCTGCCGGGCTGGCTGGTGGCGATCGGCGGCAAGCCCATGAACCTGGGCCTCGACCTGCGCGGCGGCATCCATGTGCTGATCGACGTGGACATGGATGCGGCGATGAAGAAGCACATGGAGCTGCAGGTGGGCAGCATGCGCACCTTCCTGCGCGAGAACCGCTTCCGCTATGTCACCGTCAAGGCCGACGGCATGGGCGTGGTGGTGCGCTTCAAGGATCCGCAGACCCGCGACAAGGCGATGGAGGCGGCGGCCGAGGAGTTCCGTGACATGAACTTCAGCAAGCGCGACGCCGACGGGGCCTATTACTTCCGGGCCGAGATCAGCAAGACGGCGCAGCGCGAGATCCGCAAGCAGGCGCTGTCGCAGAACATCACTACCCTGCGCAACCGGGTCAACGCCCTCGGCGTGGCCGAGCCCATCATCCAGCAGCAGGGCGAGCGGCGCATCGTGGTGGAGCTGCCCGGGGTGCAGGACCCGGGCAAGGTCAAGGACCTGCTCAGCGCCACCGCGACCCTGGAATACCGCCTGGTGGCGGGCGATCCGGCGCAGGCCCTGCAGGCGGAGCAGACCGGCAAGGTGCCGCCGGGCACCCGGCTGTATCACGACCGCAACGGCCAGCCCATCCTGCTCAAGCGCCAGCTCATCGTCACCGGCGACCAGATGATCAACGCCTCCTCGGGCTTCGACCAGCAGTCCGGCAGCCCGGCGGTGTTCGTCACCCTGGACAGCAAGGGGGCGCGGCGGATGCGCAACGTCACCACCGAGAACGTGGGCAAGCCCATGGCGGTGGTGTTCAAGGAGAAGCGCACCGTGGGCCGCGACGAGAACGGCAAGCCCATCAAGAAGTGGGTGGAGGAGGTGATCAACGTCGCCACCATCCGCGAGCCTTTCGGCCGTCGCTTCCAGACCACCGGGCTGGACAGCCCCAACGAGGCCCATGAGCTGGCCCTGTTGCTGCGCGCCGGTGCCCTGGCCGCGCCCATCGACATCGTCGAGGAGCGCACCATCGGGCCCAGCCTGGGTCAGGACAACATCGAGCAGGGCTTCCGCTCGGTGGTGGTGGGTCTGGCCCTGGTGCTGGTGTTCATGGCCCTCTACTACAAGGTGTTCGGTCTGATCGCCGACCTGGCCCTGCTGGCCAACCTGGTGCTGATCGTGGCGGCGCTGTCGATCCTGCAGGCGACCCTCACCATGCCCGGCATCGCCGGCATCGTGCTCACCGTGGGCATGGCGGTGGACGCCAACGTGCTCATCTTCGAGCGCATCCGCGAGGAGCTGCGGGTGGGCAGCTCGCCCCAGGCCAGCATCCACGCCGGCTATGCCAAGGCCTTCAGCACCATCATGGACGCCAACGTCACCACCCTGATCGCGGCGGTGGTGCTGTTCGCCATTGGCAGCGGCCCGGTGCGCGGCTTTGCCGTCACCCTGGCGATCGGCATCGTCACCT
>CAZVIG010000267.1:0-3837 GCA_964627395.1 uncultured Sedimenticola sp. | reverse complement strand
ACGTCCACGATCCGGTCGATGGTCTTGGCCGCCGAGCTGGTGTGCAGGGTGCCGAACACCAGGTGACCGGTCTCGGCCGCGGTGAGCGCCAGGCGGATGGTCTCCAGGTCGCGCAGTTCGCCCACCAGGATGACGTCCGGGTCCTCGCGCAGGGCCGAGCGCAGCGCCTCGGCGAAGCCCAGGGTGTCGCGGTGCACCTCGCGCTGGTTGATCAGGCATTTCTTGGACTGGTGCACGAATTCGATCGGGTCCTCGATGGTGAGGATATGGCCGTATTCGGTCTCGTTCTTGTAGTCCATCATCGCCGCCAGGGTGGTGGACTTACCCGAGCCGGTGGGGCCGGTGACCAGGATCAGGCCGCGTGGGTTGTCGCACACGCTCTTGAACACCGCGGGCGCATCCAGCTCCTCCAAGGTGAGCACCTTGGAGGGAATGGTCCGGAACACCGCCGCCGCACCCCGATCCTGGTTGAAGGCGTTGACCCGGAAGCGCGCCAGGCCCGGGATCTCGAACGAGAAGTCCACCTCCAGGAACTCCTCGTAGTCCTTGCGCTGCTTGTCGTTCATGATGTCGTACACCAGCGCATGCACCGTCTTGTGGTCCAGCACCGGCACGTTGATGCGGCGGATGTCGCCATCCACCCGGATCATGGGCGGCAGGCCGGCGGAGAGATGCAGGTCGGAGGCGTTGTGCTTGACGCTGAAGGCGAGCAGTTCGGCGATGTCCATCGATGTCCTCTGGCTGTGCTTCTGGAGATCTCGAATTTTTCGAGGCGGCTTTCTTGCCGATTGGCGAGGGGTCCGGTCCGCTATCGGCCGGGGTTCGCTAAACTTGACATCCCGGTCCACAGTCGAGGGCCATCGCCCAGTCACCAGATTCCCATGCCTACTATCGCACAAGCCCTGGAGAAAGTTCAGCAACGGATCGCCGCCGCGGCACGCGCCGCCGGGCGGGACCCCGACGAGATCCGGCTGCTGGCGGTGAGCAAGACCAAGCCCCCTGCCGCCATCCGTGAGGCCTGGGACGCCGGCCAGCGTGCCTTCGGCGAGAACTACGTCAAGGAGGCGCTGGAGAAGATCGAGGCGCTGCACGACCTGGCGATCGAATGGCACTACATCGGCCGCATCCAGAGCAACAAGACGCGCGACATCGCGCGCCGCTTCCAATGGGTGCACGGCCTGGACAAGGCCAAGCACGCACGCCTGCTCAGCGACCACCGCCCCGAGGAGATGCCGCCGCTGGACTGCTGCATCCAGGTCAACCTCAGCGGCGAGGCGAGCAAGGGCGGCGTGGACGAGGCGCAACTGCCCGAACTGGCCGAGGCGGTGGCCGCCCTGCCCCGCCTGAGGCTGCGCGGCCTGATGACCCTGCCCGACCCCGCCAGCCCGCGCGAGGCCCAGGCCGCCGCCTTCCGGCGCCTGGCGGCGCTGCGCGAGCAGCTCGACGAGCGCGGCGTGGCGCTGGACACCCTCTCCATGGGCATGAGCCGCGACCTGGAACTGGCGATCGCCGCCGGCTCGACCCTGGTGCGCATCGGCACCGACATCTTCGGCCCGCGCGACTGAGGCCGCTCCCACAGCGTGGCGATGGCAGGCTCGCCCGTAGGAGGGCCTTCAGGCCCGACCAGCTTTTCCGTCGCGGCTGAAGCCGCTCCCACGGACAGGGAGCCGGGCTCGGCGCTGCGATTCGGCGACTTCCATCGGCATCCCCTGCCGGCAGGCTGCTAGAATCGGGCCGCACACCGCAACCTTTCGCGAGTCACCGACATGAACGACCCCACCATCGCCTTCATCGGCGCCGGCAACATGGCCGCGGCCCTGATCGGGGGCCTGATCGCCGACGGGACACCCCCCGACCGGCTGATCGCCGCCGATCCGGACGCCGAGCGTCTGCGCCAGCTCGCCGCCAGCGCGGGCATCCGCACCCTGGAGGACAACGCCGAGGCGGTGCGCGCCGCCGACGTGGTGGTGCTGGCGGTCAAGCCGCAGGTACTGCAGCAGGTGGCCAGCGGGCTGTCCGAGACGATCCAGGCGCACCGGCCGCTGGTGATCTCGATCGCCGCGGGGGTGCGCAGCGACACCCTGCAGCGCTGGCTGGGCGGCGGGGTCGCCCTGGTGCGCAGCATGCCCAACACCCCGGCGATGCTGCAGGCCGGCGCCACCGCGCTCTACGCCACCCCCGAGGTGGACGCCGCGCAGCGCGAACAGGCCGAGACGGTGCTGCGCGCGGTGGGGCTGGTGCGCTGGGTGGAGGACGAGTCCCTGATGGACGCGGTGACCGCCCTCTCGGGCAGCGGCCCGGCCTATTTCTTCCTGTTCATGGAGGCCCTGGAGCAGGCCGGCGAGCGCCTCGGCCTGCCGGCGGACACCGCGCGCCTGCTCACCCTGCAGACCGCCCTGGGCGCCGCGCGCATGGCGATCGAGAGCGGCGAGGACCCGGCCGAGCTGCGGCGCCGCGTCACCTCGCCCGGCGGCACCACCGAGCGCGCCATCGCCGCCTTCGAGGCGGACGACCTCGCGGGGGTGGTGCTGCGCGCCCTGAGCGCGGCGCGCGACCGCTCGGTGGAACTCTCGCAGTTGCTGGACGAAGGAAACGACTGATGGGCGACGGCTATCTCTCCAATCCGCTGATCTTCCTGGTGCAGGTGATCTTCGGCCTGTACGCCCTGCTGGCCCTGCTGCGCTTCCTGCTGCAGGCGGTGCGGGCCGACTTCTACAACCCCATCTCGCAATTCATCGTCAAGGCGACCGCGCCGGTGCTGAACCCGCTGCGCCGGGTGATCCCCAGCATCGGCGGCAAGGACACCGCCTCCCTGGTGCTCGCCTGGCTGGTGCTGGCGCTGGAGCTGCTGCTGGTGTTCCTGATCGCCGGCCAGGGCCTGCAACCCCTGGCGGCGCTGCTGCTGGCGATCCCCGAGCTGGTGGAGCTGGGCATCAACGTCTTCCTCTATGGCATCCTGATCCTGGTGATCATCAGTTGGGTCAACCCCGGGGCCTACCACCCGGCGGTGGGCCTGCTCAACAGCCTGGTGGAGCCGCTGATGCGCCCCGCGCGCCGCCTGCTGCCGCCGATCGGCGGCCTGGACCTTTCCCCCATGCTGGTGATGATCGGCCTGGTGCTGCTAAAGATGTTGCTGATCCCGCCGCTCAAGAGTCTGGCGCTGACGCTGTCGTGAGCTGGTTCCGCTGGGACGGCGACGACCTGCTGCTGTGGCTGCGGGTGCAGCCGCGGGCCAGCCGCGACGCCTTCGCCGAGGTGCTGGACGACGCCCTCAAGGTGCGCATCACCGCACCGCCGGTGGAGGGCAAGGCCAACGCCCACCTGGTGGCCTGGCTGGCCCGCCAGTTCCGCGTGCCCAAGGGGGCGGTGCGGATCGAATCGGGCGAGAGCGGGCGCCGCAAGCGGGTACGGATCACGCAGCCGAAAACACTGCCGTCCCCGATATGCGACACCGTTCAAGGTGTGAAAACAAACGGTTAGCGCCTAGAATCGACAGACACTTGCAAGATGGACCCCGGGTGCCACCCGGCCCGCGAGAGGACCTGGCATGGCGACATCTCCGCTGGAACAGCAACTGAGCGGCTTCGCACGCTGGAAGCAGCGCCAGCGTAAGATCCTCGACCAGCTCGAGCCCTGGCTGCAGCAGCAGAACCTCTACAGCTCGGAAATCCACCATGCCATCGGCCGGGCGCGCAGCGCGCTGCGCGACGACAGCGTCACCGTGGCCATCACCGGCGAGTTCTCGCGTGGCAAGACCGAGCTGATCAACGCCCTGTTCTTCGGCGACCTCGGCTACCGCCTGCTGCCCACCGACGCCGGGCGCACCACCATGTGCCC